>NZ_JBSGDP010000059.1:0-39990 GCF_053602435.1 Nocardia sp. NPDC004415 | reverse complement strand
CCACCCGCACGGTGCTGCTGGTGGCCGCGGCGGCCGGGTCGCCGCAGCTGGCGCCGGTGTTGCGCGCCGCGGACTCCCTCGGCGCGGGCCTCGACGATCTCCAGCCCGCCCAGGACGCGGAGCTGGTGCGTACCGACGGCGCGGTGCTCACCTGGCGGCATCCGCTGCTGCGCGCGGCGGTCTACCAGGGCGCGGCGCTCACCCAGCGCCTGGCCGCGCACCGCGCCCTGGCGGCCGCGTTCGACACCGAGGACACCGCCGATCTGCACGCCTGGCATCGGGCCTGCGCCGCCACCGGCCCGGACGAGACGACCGCGACCCTGCTCGAGCACACCGCCGAGCGTGCCCGGCGCCGCAACGGTTTCCACGGCGCGGTCGCCGCCTACGAGCGCGCCGCCGCGCTCGGCATCACCGAGGGCGACCGGTGTCGCAGGCTGGTCCTCGCGGCCGAGATGGCGACCGAGGCGGGACTCACCGATCAGGCGGTGGCGCTGGCCGAACGGGCGGCGGCATCGGGTACCGACCACTCGGTCGAGCTGCGCCTGGCCCTGGTCCGCGCGCAGGCCGATTTCGCCTCGGGTGTCCCAGCCGCCGCGCATCGGCGATTGTTGGCGGCCGCGGTAGCGGCGCGAACAGGTGATCCAGGCGGGGCTGCGCGCACGGGCGATCCGGAGGGGATTGCGCACAGCGGTATTCCGGACAGGGCGGGGCACACCGGCGATCCGGGTACGGCGGCGCGCATTCTCACCCGGGCGGTGCATGCCGCGTGGTATCTGGGTCCGGCGGAGATCGCCGAGGTGGCCGAGGTGCTGGCGACACTGCCGCTGGTCGACCGCGATCCGGTGACGCCGATCGCGCGGTATCTGACCACGGCGGTCGCCGGGCACCGCACGGTCGACCTGCGCACCGCGGCCACGCTGGCCAGGGCCAACGGCGCGGACAGTCCGGCTGATCTGGTGCAGCTGTGCGGCAGCGGATTGGTCGTCGGGCAGGACGAGCAGGTGGGTGAGCTGGCCGAGGAACTGATCGGCGAATGCCGCGAGCAGGGCCGGATCGGGGTGCTCGCGCCGCTGCTGTTCTTCCGATCGGAGGCGCAGCTGTTCGCGGGCAGGCCGGGGGCTGCCCGGGTCGGTGCCGAGGAAGGACTGCGCATCGCCGAGGACCTCGGACAGGCGCACTGGGTGGGGCAGCTCAGCGCGTTCCTGGCGTATCTGGCGGCCCAGCGCGGCGACGAGGACGCGACGCGCGCGCGGGCCGAGCGGGCGACGGCCGAGGAGTCCGGCGGGGCACGCGCGGTCGGCGCGTCCTGGGCGCACGCGGCGCTGGGACTGCTCGCGCTCGGGCAGGGCAGGCTGGAGGCGGCGCGCGCGGAGCTGGCGCACATGGCGGTCGAACCGGCCCGGCACCACGTCAGCGGGTTGCGCGCGCTCCCCGACCGGATCGAAGTGGCCGCCCGGCTCGGCGCGACCGAGGACGCGACTGCCGCCTTGGACGACCTCGCCGCCTGGGCCGAGCGGGCCGATCAGGAGTGGATCACCGCGCTGGTGGCGCGCGGCCGGGCACTGCTGGCCGACGGACCCGACGCCGAAACGCACTTCGTGGCCGCGCTGACCGCGAATCGCCCGTTCGACGAGGCCCGCACGCGGCTGCTCTACGGCGAATGGCTGCGCCGGGAGAAACGCAAGGTCGACGCGCGCGCCCAGCTGGAACAGGCCCTGGGAGTGTTCGACCGGCTCGAGGCGGGGCCATGGCGCGAGCGTGCCCGCACCGAACTGAGCGCGCTGGGGGTCGGGACGACAGTGGCGGCGAGCGCGGGACCGCTGAGTGTGCTCACCCCGCAGGAGTCACAGATCGTGCGGCTGGCGGCGCAGGGGTTGTCGAATCGGGAGATCGCCGCGCGATTGTTCCTGAGTCACCGCACGGTCGGGCATCACCTGTACAAGGCGTATCCGAAGCTGGGCGTGCTCTCGCGCGGCGAGCTGAAAGAGCTCGAGCTGACGGAGTGAGTCAGGCGCGCACGGCGCCGACGGTCCAGCGCAGCGCGGCGACGGCGGCCGCGACCAGCACGGCGGCCTGCGGCGACCCGAGGACCAGCAGCAGCACGGCGCCGACCACGAATCCGGCGACCAGCGCCTCGAGCTTGTAGAGCGGCCAGGCACTGCCCGCGATGTCGACCGTCGCGGGTGCTGTCGAAGGGGTGACCACTGCCATGCACACAGGATAGGCGCACAGAAGAGTTCGGTCCACCGAACTTTACCGGGACGCACTGTCGGGAACATCACACCGCGCCCGATCGTTGTGCAGGTCATGCCACTGACAGGAGAGTACGCACCGAGCACTTCGGACTGGGCCCGCGAACAGGCCGAGACCTACGAGAACTCCGGCGGAGCCGACGGCACCTCGTTGCAGGGCAAGCCCGTCATCCTGCTCACCACCAAGGGCGCCAAGACCGGCAAGCTGCGCAAGACGCCGCTGATGCGGGTCGAGCACGACGGCGAATACGCCGTGGTGGCCTCACTGGGCGGCGCGCCCAAGAACCCCGTCTGGTACTACAACATCAAGGCCCATCCGCAGGTGGAGCTGCGCGACGGGACCGTCAACAAGGACTACACCGCGCGCGAGGTCACCGGCGCGGAGAAGGCGCAGTGGTGGGAGCGGGCCGTCGCGGTCTGGCCCGACTACGCCAAGTACCAGAAGAAGACCGATCGCGAGATCCCGGTCTTCGTCCTCACTCCCAGCTAGCCGCCGGGCGCCCGGTCACCCGTCCCGGCGGCGGGTGGCCGGGCGCCACACGGCCCTCGGTAGCATTGCCGGGGTGTCCCCTATCGCTGACGTCGCCGAAGTATCCGTATCCCGTCCGCCGCTGACCGCGGACGAGATCGACGCCGCCGCCAAGCGAATTTCCGACATCATCGAGCCGACACCGCTGCAGTACAGCGCGCGGTTGTCGGCCCAGACCGGTGCCCAGGTCTACCTCAAGCGCGAAGACCTCACCGCCGTGCGCTCCTACAAGCTGCGCGGCGCCTACAACCTGATGGTCCAGCTCACCGCCGCCGAACGCGCGGCGGGTGTGGTCGCGGCCAGCGCGGGCAACCACGCGCAGGGCGTGGCGTTCGCGTGCAAGGCCATGGGTGTGCGCGGGCGCATCTACGTGCCGACCACCACCCCCAAGCAGAAGCGTGACCGCATCCGCGTGCACGGCGGCGAGTTCGTGCAGCTCATCGCCATCGGCGAGACCTACGACGCGGCCGCCGCGGCCGCCGCGGAGGATGTCGCCCGGACCGGCGCGACCCGGGTGCCCCCGTTCGACGACCCGCGCACCGCCGCCGGGCAGGGCACCATCGCCGCGGAGTTCCTCGAGCAGCTCGGGACCGCGCCGGATCTGGTGATCGTCCCGGTCGGTGGCGGCGGCTGTCTGGCCGGTATCGGCACCTATCTGCGCGAACGCGCGCCGCAGGCCGGTCTGCTCGGGGTGGAGCCCGCGGGCGCCGCCTCGATGACCGCCGCGCTGGTGGCCGGCGCGCCGGTCACCCTGCCCGAGATCGACCCGTTCGTCGACGGTGCCGCCGTGCGCCGCATCGGCGACCTGCCCTACCGGGCCGCGGCCTCCTTCGGCGGGGCCGTGGTCTCGCACGCCTCGCTGCCGCTGCTCACCACGACCGGCATCCCCACCGGCACCGCGTCGTTCCGGATGATGCAGGTCGACGAGGGCGCGATCTGCACCGCGATGCTCGACCTCTACCAGAACGAGGGCATCATCGCCGAGCCCGCGGGCGCGCTGGCCACCGCGGCGCTGGCCGAGGTGTCCGTCGAACCGGGCTCGACCGTGGTGGTGCTGGTCTCCGGCGGCAACAACGATGTGTCGCGCTACGGCGAGATCATCGAGCGCTCGCTGGTGCACCGCGGCCTCAAGCACTATTTCCTGGTGGACTTCCCGCAGGAGCCGGGCGCGCTGCGCCGGTTCCTCGACGACGTCCTCGGCCCCGACGACGACATCACCATGTTCGAGTACGTCAAGCGCAACAACCGGGAGACCGGGGCCGCGCTGGTCGGTATCGAACTCGGCGCCACCGACGACCTGGCCTCGCTGCTGCACCGCATCGAGGAGTCCCCGATCCAGGCCGAGCGCCTGGAACCGGGTTCCCCCGCCTATCGCTACCTGACTTGAGGGTTACGCGGCCACGCGGTCGATACCGGCCGCGCGGTCGCGGGTGGCGCGCACCCCCGACAGGGCCAGCGGCAGGACCCAGGCCATGGCGGGCTGGTCGTAGGCCAGCGTGGTCTGGTCGAGACGGTTGTGCACGTAGGCCACCGACAGGCCCGAGGCCGGGTCGACCCAGCCGAAGGACCCGCCGAGCCCGATGTGCCCGAAGCCGTGCCGGGCGCCGACCAGCGGGAACGAGTGGTAGCCCAGGTGCCACATCATCGGCAGGTAGAACAGCGCGTGGTCGAGCCGGTAGGTCTGCACGCGGCGGATGGCGCGGTGGGTGTGCGCGCTCAGGTACGGCCGGCCGTCGACGGTGACACCGTCGGCCAGTGCCGCGTACATCCGGGCCAGACCGGTCGCCGTGCACACACCGTTGCCCGCGGGCATCTCGGTGTCCAGGATCGGCGGGTCCTCGCCGTCGAGGATGCCGTGCAGGCCGGGCACGAACAGGCAGCGGGCGGCCGCGCCCAGCGCACCCGGGACGTGCCTGCCCACCCGGCCGAGCACATTCGCCGCCACCGGGTGCCCGACCGCGCTCAGGTGCGCGCCCGCGAGCGGGGCGTAGTCGGTCGACGAGCCCGCCGCCGGGCGGCCGAGATGGATGCCGTCGATGCCGAGCGGTTCGGCCACCTCGGTGCGGATGAGTTCACCCATGCCGCGGCCGGTGACCGCCCTGGCCAGGCCCGCGAGCAGCCAGCCGTAGGTGAGCGCGTGATAGGCGGGCACCCCGCGCAGCCGGTCGGGCGCGGCCAGGGCGAGGCGGTCCTCCATCAGTTCGTGATCGAGGGATTCGGCGGCGGTGTCGGCGACGGCGGGCAGCGAGGACAGCCCGGCCCGGTGGGTGAGCACATCGGCGACGGTGATCGCGCCCTTGCCGTTGGCGGCGAAGCGCGGCCAGTACTCGGCGATCGGGGCGCGGTAGTCGATCAGGCCGCGGTCGGCGAGGCGGTGGATGACGGTGGCGGTGACGCCCTTGGTCGCGGAGAAGACGATGGTGCCGGTCTCCGCGCTCCAGGGCCGGTCTCCCGTGCTGCCCGCCCACAGGTGGGCCAGCGGTTCGCCGTGCCGGTGGATCGCGAGGGAACCGCCCGCGCCGCGGCGGTGGCCGACCAGGGTGGCGAAGGCGCGCACCAGCGGACCGAATCCGGCCGGGGCGTAACCGCCGACACCGGCCGGGAGGGCAGCACTGTCCTGCCCGTAAGCGTCGTTGCTCATCGCTCAACCGTACGGTCGGACTCTCGGCCGGGCAATGGGCGGACACCGACCGTGGCCGAGCCGTGCCCGGCCGTCATCAGTCGGTGACCACGGTGCCCGCGCCGTCACCTTCCTCCAGCACCGCGAAGCTGTGGCCGGAAACCAGTGTGCCCGCGCCGCTTTCGGTCGCCGGGGACCAGGCCAGCAGGACGCGGCCGTGCACCGGGATCACCGCGTCGTCCTCGGCGAGATTGCACACCACCGAGATTCGTCCGCGTCGCAGCACGAACCAGCGCCGGGCCTCGTCGTAGTCGGCCCAGACGCGGTCGAGCCAGGGATCACCGAATTCCGGGCGGGCCTTGCGCAGGGCGAGCAGGGCGCGGTAGCAGGCGAGCAGCCGGGCGTGTGGTTCGCGGCCGGGTTCGGTCCAGTCCAGCCGGGAGCGGGTGAAGGTGTCCGGGTCCTGCGGGTCGGGGACGTCGTCGGTGGCCCAGCCGTGTGCGGCGAACTCCGCGCGGCGGCCCGCGGCGGTGGCGGCGCCGATCACCGGATCGGTGTGCGAGGTGAAGAACTGGAACGGGGTGCGCGCGCCCCATTCCTCGCCCATGAACAGCATCGGGGTGCTCGCCGAGAGCAGCACCAGCGCCGCCTTCACCGCGAGTTGGCCGGGGGTGAGGTAGGCGCTCGGGCGGTCACCGAGGGCGCGGTTGCCGATCTGGTCGTGGTTGCAGGTGTAACCGAGCAGGGCGCTGGCGGGGATCAGCTCGCGCGGGATCGGCAGCCCGTGGGTGCGGCCGCGGAAGCTGGAATAGGTGGCGGCGTGGAAGAACCCGTGCGTGAGGGTCTGGGCCAGGCAGGCCAGGGAGCCGAAATCGGCGTAGTAGCCCTGGCGTTCGCCGGAGACCGCGGTGTGCACGGCGTGGTGCAGGTCGTCGTTCCACTGCCCGGTCAGGCCGTAGCCGCCCGCGGCGCGCGGGGTGATCAGACGGGGGTCGTTGAGGTCGCTCTCGGCGATCAGGGTGAGCGGGCGGCCCACTTGTGCCGAGAGCGCGGTGGTTTCGACGGTGAGCTCTTCGAGCAGGTGGGTGGCGGTGTGGTCGACGAGGGCGTGCACGGCGTCCAGGCGCAGTGCGTCGAGGTGGAACTCGCGCAGCCAGCGCAGGGCGTTGTCGACGATGTGGCGGCGCACCGCGTCGGAGCCGGGACCGTCCAGGTTCAGGCTCTGACCCCAGGTGTTGCGGCCGCCGGCGAGGTAGGGACCGAAGCGCGGGAGGTAGTTGCCGGAGGGGCCGAGATGGTTGTAGACCACGTCCAGGCAGACCGCCAGGCCGCGGGCGTGGCAGGCGTCGACGAAGCGTTGCAGGCCGTCGGGGCCGCCGTAGCTCTCCTGCACCGCGTACCAGAGCACACCGTCGTAGCCCCAGTTGTGGGTGCCGTCGAAGGCGTTGACCGGCATCAGTTCGACCGTGGTGACGCCGAGCCCGACCAGGTGGTCGAGCTTGCCGATCGCCGCGTCGAAGGTGCCCTCGGGGGTGAAGGTGCCCAGGTGCAGTTCGTAGAACACCGCACCCGCCAGCTGCCTGCCGGTCCAGCCGTGGTCGGTCCAGGCGGCGGGGTCCAGGTCGTGGACCGCCGAGCGGGCGTGCACCCCGTCGGGCTGACGGGGTGAGCGCGGGTCGGGCAGCACGGTGGGATCGTCGTCGATCAGGAACCCGTAGCGGGCGCCCTGCGCCGCCTGCGCCCTGGTCGACCACCAGCCGCCGCCGTTGCGGCGCATGGGGTGCGCGTCCCCGTCCAGGTGCAGCCGCACCGACCCCGCCTCCGGCGCCCACACCC
Organism: Nocardia sp. NPDC004415; assembly: GCF_053602435.1. NCBI lineage: Bacteria > Bacillati > Actinomycetota > Actinomycetes > Mycobacteriales > Nocardiaceae > Nocardia > Nocardia sp. NPDC004415. The sequence goes on along the minus strand of NZ_JBSGDP010000059.1, from coordinate 32,753 downwards.
GAAACAGCCTCATCGGCCCAGCATCGCACGCGTCGCCGCGGCTCGCGCGGGCAACGATCGCGGGTGCTCAGGACGCGTGCGAGATCACTCCGACCGGGCCCGCGCCCACACACAGCGACTGGTCGGCGTCGAACGCGCGGACCCGCAGCGCCGATCCACCGCCCAACAGCCGCACGTAGACGGTGTTGAGGCCGCGGCGCACCTCGGCGGTCGTCTCGGTGTCACCGTCGAAGGACACCGCGATGCGGCCGTCGCGCTCGGCGAGGTAGTTGAGCTGGACGGTCCAGTCGCGGATCTGCATGGGCCCGTCCAGGGGCAGGACGGTGGATGTGGTGCCACGGACGCGATGCCCGCAGCCCGGCTCGGCCACGATGGCGCGGTTCCACCACACGTTCGCGTCGACGATCTCACCGGTGTCGGTGATCATCCGCAGTTCCGGTGTCCACAGGGCGAAGGTGGTCGGGGTGGCGAGCGGCGCGAAGACGTGGTCGGTCATGTTCTCGGGAAAAGCCAAGGGGTTCAGGACGTTCCAGGGGACTTCTTGCGGGAGCAGGGGTGCGTCGGCGGTGGGCAGGGAGGCGCGCACGCCGGTGACGTAGGTGCGGGCGGGGCTGGGTTCCCAGGCGTGGGTGAAGGTGACGGTGGAGTAGACGCTGCTCGCGAGGAAGAGGATCGTGGCGGCGATGGGCACGCGTCGCCCTCGGATCGCGGTTCGCCGCGGCACGGCGGCCGAACGCGGGGGCGTCATCGGGAGCAGGGCCAGGGCGATGGTGGCGACGACGGCGAAATCGGCGAAGTAGCGCAGGGATTGGAGCAGCAGGCCCGCGGTGCCGGGGCCGTCGCGGAGCAGGACGACCGGGGCGATGGTGACGACGGCGTAGGCGATGGTGGCGAGCCAGATCGGTACGACGCGGCGGCGGGTGCGGATCGTCCACGCGGCGAACAGGATCAGGGCGATCCAGGATGCGACGACCGCGAGCATCGGCGGGTCGGCCCACGGAGTCGCGGGCTGCCAGCGTTCCCAGCGCCACGGCCCACCGAACAGGCCGGGAACCAGCCCGTCGGAGAGTGCGCGACGCACCAGGATTACCGGGTGTTCCGGGCCGGACAGCCCGCGCGGGCGTTCGATCACCAGCAGGAAACACCCCGCCCAGGCCAGCAGCACCGCCCCGGCCGCGGTCCACAGCGCGGCACCGCGCCGGGCGACCTCGCGCACCGGCTCCCCCACCACCGACGCCGCCAGCACCGCCACCGCGAACGCGACCGGCAGCACCACCACCGACTTCTCGAACGACAGCAGCGCCAGCGCGAACACGAGCGCCCCCGAGACCGCGTACCGGCGGCGCCCGGTGCGCACCAGCAGCACCGCGTCGGCACTCACCCAGGCCAGCGCGATCTGGAGCGGCAGCGCGTTCACCGCGGCCGCCCACCAGGCGAAGGCGGGCACGGCGAGCGGGACGAACAGGAAGAACAGCAGCGGGCCGAGCAGTCGCACGCGCGGGCCGAGCAGCACCACGAGCAGCCGCAGGACTGCCAGCGAGGCCAGGGCTTGCAGCACGAGCAGGACCGCGGCCGCCAGCGTCCAGTCCAGCGGCGCCACGGTGGTGACGAGCCAGGTCAGGGCCAGCGCCAGCGGCATGACATGCCCGTCGTGGCTGGTGAACAGCAGTTCCGATGACCACAGCGGCTGGCTGCTCACCCGGCCGATCAGCAGGTAGTCGTCCCAGTAGAAGAAGCCGGAAGCCGCCACCCAGCCGCGCAACACCAGCTGCGCGAGGATCGCCGTCACCGCGACGATCAGGACCGTCCGGGCGGTCGGGGTGGGCCGCCACGATCGCGGCGAGTCCTCCGGACGGGGTGGCGAGTCGAGCAGCGGCGCGGACGTCACGTCTCTCGAGGCTAGACCGATGTGGGCGAGGCGGCCATCACCACCGGTCCCAGCGAGCCGGAATCGGGGCTGTGCTCGGTGACAGCGGGCGGGGCGGAGCACCGGCGTGGTGTGGATGTCCGTGGCGAGACGCAGGGCGCTGACGTGGCATGAGCGTGCGCGCCGGTGCGGCGGTGCGGCGGGACGGCGGGACGGCGGGACGGCCGGGCGGCCGGGCGGCGGGACGGCCAGGCGGCGGGGCGGCGGGACGGCCAGGCGGCCGGGCGGCGGGGCGGCGGGACGGCCAGGCGGCCGGGCGGCGGGACGGCCAGGCGGCCAGGCGGCGGGACGGCGGGACGGCCAGGCGGCGTCGCCCGGCCGGACTCACGGCGTCGGCGGGACGTGCTGCCGGCTAACGGGGTGCGGCGTGTAGATCGGCGTGGGCGCCGACGGTGGCGTCGAGGGCGGCCAGGCACAGGGCGAGGTTGTCGGCAGGCGTGATGGTCTGGTCCACCAGGCCGGCCAAGGTCGTCTCACGGACGAAGGCCACCCAGCCGGCGAAAGCGGCCTCGGCCAGTTTCCGGCTGTGCCCGGTGGTGCCGGCGGCGTCGAGGATGGTCGCGCACAGGGTGCGGAAGGTGGCGTCGATCGGCGCGCGCACGACCGGTGATCCCGCGATCGAGCTGCGATTGGCGATCAGGACGAGCGGCAGGTTGCGGGCGTAGAAGTCGAGGTAGGCGGTCAGGGTGGCGACCACGCCTTCGCGCACGGTCGCGGCGGTGCGCAGCGGGGCCCCGGCGCGCAGGGTGTCGTGGGCGCGCTGCCAGAGGGCGGCGAAGAAGTCGGCCTTGGTCGGGAAGTAGTGGTACAGCAGGGCCCTGGTCACCTGGGCGCGCGCGGCGATCTGCTCCATCGACACCTCGTCGAACGGCTGCTCACCGAACAGCTGCGCGCCGACGTCGAGCAGCTGCGCACGGCGCGCGTCCGGGGTCATGCGGCGGGGCGGCATCGAGCCCAGTGTAGGTCTTGTGCCCGCCGCCGCCGGGCGGCTACCGTGGACGTTATTCAACATGTGTCAAACAAGGGGGCACGAATGCGCGTCTTCCAGCTCTGGCTCCGGGTGTTCGGCGTCGTCGTGATCGGCATAGCGCTGGCCCACCTGCTCTTCGGCCAGCCCACCTACTTCGGTGGCGGCGAGGTCAACGCCACCATGGAATCCGACCTGCGCTTCTACAACATCCTGTTCGCCGCCTACGGCGCGGCCTTCCTCTGGACCGCGAACGACATCATCGCCCGCGCCAGAGCGATCGACCTCCTCAGCGCCCTGTTCTTCCTCGGCGGCCTCGCCCGCCTCCTCGCCTGGGCGGTCACCGGCCCACCCCACTGGTTCTACATCCTGATGATCCCCGTAGAACTCCTCATCCCCATCGCCCACACCCTCCTCATCCGCCACTTCGAACGCACCACCACCCTCGCCCTGACGTAAGAGCGGGCGCGCGGCGAAATCGCCGGAAAGGAGAGGAAGTTGGACGACTACCTCGCTGTCACCGACCTCTGTCAAAGGCTCGCGGGGAGAATGTCCGACGATCCGCTTGCCGTAATTCGAGGCCAATATGCCGCGGGAGAGTTCCAAATCGGAGAGTCGACATTGGTTCTCGGCCTACTCGACGAGGATCTGGGAATCACCCAGGAGGAGCGCGATGTCCTTCTGGCGCTTGTCGACGATGCGAACAGAAGCGATCTCGAGGATGTCGCATCGATCGACCGTCTTCCACCGCTGAGATTCAGGTTTCATGCAGAATCCCCGCGCGCCGCGTGTACGCCGTTTTCGGTGGATAGCCTGGTGATTTCAGAAGCGGTCAGGCACGAGGCGACGCGGCTGTTCCGGGCGTGGCGCACACCTGTGGATGAGGAAGCCGGCGACTCCACCTGGATCTACGTATTGGAGGTAGCGGCCGGTACCGATCAGCTGGACGCGTTCTCCGGAGTCGATTTTTCTCTGTCGATGAACGGGACAGCGTGGTCGACAGAGGTGGTAGAACAGGGCGCGGCGTTGCACCCTTACCGCTCCGCGGCACTGGCCGGAGGTACGGAGATATGGCGCGCATGTAGGTGAGGCGGCCCCTGTCAGCCGAGGCAGCCCGGGCCCAGGAGGGCTTTGAGGTCGCCCATGAGGGCGGAGGACGGGGAGACTCGCCAGGCGTCGTCCAACTTCAGGAGGGTGGTTTTCTCGCGGGCGCCCACGTGGCGGACGTGGACATCCGAGGTGCCGGGGTGGCGGGACAGGACCTTTTTGAGTTCGCCGATCTTGTCGGGGGTGCACATGCGGGTGGTCATGACGACGGCGACCGGTTTGGCGACGCCGATCGCTGACAGATCGGGCACCACCAGGTCGTTGGCGATCAGGGAGATGCGGTCGTCGCGGACCGAGACGCGGGCCTTGACCAGCACCACGGCGTCCTCGACGACATCCATGCCGTAGACCGAGTACGACTGCGGGAAGAACAGCACCTCCACCCCACCGGTGAGGTCCTCGAGCTGGGCCGAGGCCCAGGCCAGGCCGTTCTTGTTGATCCGGCGGTTCACCGAGGCCAGGATGCCGCCGATGGTGACCTGCGCGCCGTCCTTGACATCGCCTTCCAGGATCGCCGGGATCGGCGTGTCCACCTGCGCGGCCAGGACGTGCTCGACACCGTTGAGTGGGTGCCCGGAGACGTAGAGGCCCAGCATCTCCCGTTCGAGGGCGAGCTTGTGCTTGGTCTCCCATTCCTCGTCGGGGACCCGCACATTGAAGACCGAGGCCACCGAGTCGTCGCCGTCGTCCAGGCCGCCGAACAGGTCGAACTGACCGATCGCCTCGGCCTTCTTGGTCGACATGACCGCGTCGATCGCATCGGAGTGGATCAGCAGCAGGCCCTTGCGCGGGTGCCCGAGGGAGTCGAAACCGCCTGCCTTGATGAGCGATTCGGTGACCTTCTTGGAGCAGGCGATCGCGTCGATCTTGTTCAGGTAGTCGGAGAAATCGGTGAACTTCGACTTCTCCCTGCGCGCGGCGATGATCGAGGACACCACGTTGGCGCCGACATTGCGCACCGCGCCCAGACCGAAGCGGATGTCGGTGCCGACCGAGGCGAAGTTCTGCTCGGACTCGTTGACATCCGGCGGCAGCACCGTGATGCCCATCTTGCGGCAGTCCGACAGATAGATGGCGGCCTTGTCCTTGTCGTCACCGACGGAGGTGAGCAGACCGGCCATGTACTCGGCGGGATAGTTGGCCTTGAGGTAGGCGGTCCAGAAGGAGACGAGACCGTAGCCGGCGGCGTGCGATTTGTTGAACGCGTAACCGGCGAAGGGGAGGATCGTGTCCCACAGTGCCTTGATGGCGGGCTCGGAGAAATCGTTCTTCAGCATGCCTTCGCGGAAGCCCGCGTAGGCCTCCTCCAGCACCGAGAGCTTCTTCTTACCCATGGCGCGGCGCAGGATGTCGGCCTGGCCGAGTGAGTACCCGGCGACCTTCTGCGCGATCTGCATGATCTGTTCCTGATAGACGATCAGGCCGAAGGTGTCGGCGAGGATCTCTTTCAGTGGCTCTTCGAGTTCGGGGTGGATCGGTTTGACTTCTTGGCGCCCGTTCTTGCGGTCGGCGTAGTCATTGTGGGCGTTCATGCCCATCGGGCCGGGGCGGTACAGCGCGAGCACGGCGACGATGTCCTCGAAGCCGGTGGGCTGCATGCGGCGCAGCAGGTCGCGCATGGCGCTGCCGTCGAGCTGGAACACGCCCAGGGTGTCGCCGCGGGCGAGCAGTTCGTAGGTGGCCGGGTCGTTGAGCGGCAGATGATCCATGTCCAGATCGATGCCGCGGTTGGCCTTGATGTTCTCCAGCGCGTCACCGATGACGGTGAGGTTGCGCAGACCCAGGAAGTCCATCTTCAGCAGGCCGATGGCCTCGCACGACGGGTAGTCCCAGCCGGTGATGATCGCGCCGTCCTGCGCGCGCTTCCACACCGGGATCGCGTCGGTCAGCGGCTCCGAGGACATGATGACCGCGCAGGCGTGCACGCCCGCGTTGCGGATCAGCCCTTCCAGGCCCTTGGCCGTCTCGTAGATCTTGGCGATGTCGGGATTGGAGCCGATCAGTTCACGGACCTCGGCGGCTTCCTTGTACCGCTCGTGCTCGGGATCGGTGATGCCCGAGACCGAGATGTCCTTGGCCATGATCGGCGGCGGCAGCGCCTTGGAGATCTGGTCGGCGATGGCGAAACCGGGCTGGCCGAACAGCACTCGCGCGGAGTCCTTGATCGCGGCCTTGGTCTTGATGGTGCCGAAGGTGATCACCTGCGCGACCCGGTCGCTGCCCCACTTGTCGGTGGCGTAGCGGACCATCTCACCGCGGCGGCGATCGTCGAAGTCGATATCGATATCGGGCATCGACACGCGCTCGGGGTTGAGGAACCGCTCGAAGAGCAGACCGTGCGGGATCGGATCGATATTGGTGATACCCATGGCGTAGGCGACCAGCGAACCGGCGGCCGAACCACGACCGGGACCCACCCGGATACCGACGTCGAGGGCGTGGCGGATCAGGTCACCGACGACGAGGAAGTAGGCGGGGAAACCCATCTCGCAGATGACGCCGAGTTCGTAGTCGGCGCGGGCGAGGTACTCCTGTGGCGGGCCGTCGGGGAAACGGCGGTCCAGGCCGTCGAGGACTTCCTTGCGCAGCCAGGTGGCCTGGGTGTGGCCCTCGGGCACGGGGAAGATCGGCATCCGGTCGCGGTGGGCCCACACGTCGTCGTAGGACTGCACGCGCTCGCCGATGCGCTCGGTGTTGTCGCACGCGCCGGGGACTTCGGCGTCCCAGATGGCGCGCATCTCCGCGGCGGACTTGAGGTAGTAGCCGTCACCGTCGAACTTGAAACGGGTGGGGTCCGACAGCGTCTTGCCGGTCTGGATGCACAGCAGCGCTTCGTGATTGGTCGACTGGTCCTTGGTGACGTAATGGCAGTCGTTGGTGGCGATCGGCGGGATGTCGAGCTGGTGGCTGATCGAGATCAGGCCCTCGCGGACCCGGCGCTCGATGGACAGACCGTGGTCCATCACCTCGAGGAAGAAGTTCTCCTTGCCGAAGATCTCCTGCCACTTCGCGGCGGCCTCGAGGGCTTCGCGTTCGTGGCCCAGGCGCAGACGGGTCTGCACCTCACCTGAAGGGCAGCCGGTGGTGGCGATGATGCCCTCGGCGTGCTGGGCGATGATCTCCTCGTCCATGCGCGCCCACTTGCCCAGCTGACCCTCGATGGAGGCCAGGCTCGACAGCTTGAACAGGTTGCGCAGACCGGTCGCGTTCTCGGCGACCATGGTCATGTGGGTGTAGGCACCCGAACCCGACACGTCGTCGCTCTTCTGACCGGGATCGCCCCACTGCACGCGCTTGGTGTTGAACCGCGACTCGGGCGCGATGTAGGCCTCGATCCCGATGATCGGCTTGATCCCGGCCTTCTTCGCCGAGTTGTAGAACTCGCTGGCGCCGTACATGTTGCCGTGGTCGGTCATGCCGACGGCGGTCATCCCCAACCGCTCCGCCTCCGCGAACAACGGCGTGATCTTCGCCGCCCCATCGAGCATGGAGTACTCGGTGTGGTTGTGCAGGTGAACGAACGATCCGGACGGAGCCAAGACGGTCCTTCCTCCCAGGGTGTCGACGGGGGTTGGCCTTGGCATTCTAGGCATGGGGGTCCGACAGGTTCCGCCAGCCACGCGTCGGCCTCGACTGCCGCCTCGGCGTGGTCCGGCGTGTCGTGGTGAACATCACCGGCGAGTCCTCGGTGTCGTCCGATTTCCGCTATCGGTCGGGCGTCCACCCGCGCGCGGCGAGCGGCGATAATCGGCGGATGTCCGCGCAGCAGGAACGGGTTCGCCCCGCAGGGTCGACGACGGGCGTGCGCTGTCACGCGACGACGGCCACCGGGAACGCGCGATGACGACGACGCTGGTCGTGCTGGTGTGCGTGGCGCTCGTGGCCGGCGCGGCGTGGATGCTCTGGCGGCGCACGCAGCGGGTGGTGACGACGCCGGCGCAGCGGGCGGTGCATCAGGCGTTGCATACCGCGTCGCTGGCGGCGGTGCCGTTGCGGCGGGGGTTGACCGGGGAGGCGGCGGAGGCGGCGGCGCCGCATCTGCGGGTGCTGGCGGGGGCCGAGGCGCTGGGGGTGGCCGATTCGGAGGGGGCCTTGCTGGCGTGGGACGGGCCCGGCACGGCGATGGCGGCCGCGTTCGGGGAGGCGGCCCGGCGGGCGATGGCGGAGCAGCGGGCAGTGCTGATCACCGGTGACGAACACTGTCTGATCGCGCAGCCGCTGCTGATCGACGCGGGCGCGGCGGTGGGGGCGCTGGGGATGGTGACCGCGGGAAAGCCGGGGCCGGGGATGCTGGGGGCGGCGGGTGAGGTGGCGCGCTACGCGTGTGGGCAGTTGGAGCTGGCGGAACTGGACGCCTCGCGGACCCGGGTGGACCGGGCCGAGCTGCGGGCATTGCGGGCGCAGATCAGCCCGCATTTCATCTACAACGCGCTCAACACGATCGCCTCGTTCGTGCGGACCGATCCCGACCGGGCCAGGGAGCTGATTCTCGAATTCGCCGACTTCACGCGCTATTCCTTCCGCGCCACGGGCGAATTCACGGTGCTCGCCGACGAACTGCGCAATATCGAGCGATACCTCGCGCTCGAACAGGCCCGTTTCGGTGACGCGCTGGACGTGCGCCTGCGCATCGCCCCGGAAGTGCTCGGTGTCGTCCTGCCGTTCCTGGCGCTGCAACCGCTGGTCGAGAACGCGGTGCGGCACGGTCTGGCCGGTGGCGGCCGGGGCGGGCAGCTCAGCATCGTGGCGAGCGACGCGGGCACCGACTGCCTGATCAGCGTCGAGGACGACGGCATCGGCATGGACCCCGACCTGCTGCGCTCGGGCGCCCTGGACGCCGTCGACACCGGCACCGGACCCGCCCGCACCGGCGAGGCGGCCCACGTCGGCCTAGCCAATGTCGACGACCGCCTGCGCGCGGCGTTCGGCAACGACTACGGCCTGGTCGTGGAGACCGCTCCCGGAGCGGGCACGAAGGTCAGCATGCGGGTGCCCAAGTTCCGTCCGGGCATCCGTGCCTGAGCCGCCCGCGGATCGCCGCGACCACGGACCCACCGGTTACCATGGACAGGTTGTGACCTGGAACACCACTGAATCCCCGACCGCGCTGCGGGTGCTCGCTGTCGACGACGAGAAGCCCGCGCTCGACGAGCTGGTGTATCTGCTGAGTACCCAGGCCGGAGTCGGGGAGATCCATCGGGCGGGTGAGGCGACGGGGGCCCTGCGGTTGTTGCGGGCGCATCCGATCGACGCGGTGTTCCTCGACATCGATATGCCGGGACTGACGGGGATGGAGCTGGCGGGAATCCTGTCGGAGTTCGCCGAGCCGCCCGCGGTGGTGTTCGTGACCGCGCACGATGATCACGCGGTGGCGGCGTTCGATCTGGGGGCGGTGGACTATCTGCTCAAGCCGCTGCGGGAGGCGCGGCTGGGTGCGGCGGTGCGCCGGATTCTGGCCGCGCGAGTCGCCCCGCCCGCCGCCGCGCCGCCGCCCGCGACCCACCCGAGCGAGGTCATCCCGGTGGAGCTCGGCGGGGTGACCACGCTGGTCCACCGGGCCGATGTCGCGTGGGTGGAGGCCGACGGCGACTACGCGCGGTTGCACACCGGAACGGGCTCGCATCTGGTGCGGATTCCGCTCTCGGCGCTCGAATCACGGTGGGAGGACGCCGGATTCCTGCGCGTGCACCGGTCCTACCTGGTGGCGTTGCGCCTGGTCACCGGGTTGCGCAGCGCGGGGACCGGCACCGTGGTGTGCCTGCGCGCCGAGGGCGCGGCCGGTGCGGTGGAGTTGCCGGTGAGCCGACGGCAGGTGCGCGAACTCAAGCAGCGGCTGGTACACGGCCCACGGCAGAACTGGACCCAACGGTGACGGGCCCGGTGCGCCGGGGCACGGCTGGTGCGCGAGCCCGCGTCCGATCGGCCGCGCCCGCGACGGGCCGGCAGCGGGCACGACGGTGACCGGCCCGCAACGGCCGCCGCGGGAACGGGTGGTGCTGGCCCAGCGGCGCGGTGCGCGGCAGGTCAGGACCCGGACCGAAGTGGTGGAGCAGACCGATCTCGGCGCGGCGCTGATCGGCGGGCTGATCCGGGCGCAACTGGGATTGGCGCTGCGCCTGAGCCTGGTGGTGGTCGCGGTGTTCGGATCGCTGCCGCTGCTGTTCGGGATCGACGCGATCGCCGCGGCGACCGTCGTCGGTATCCGGCTGCCCTGGATCGTGCTCGGCGCGCTCGCGTTCCCGGCGTTGTACGCGGTGGGCCGCCTGTATGTGCGCCTGGCGCAGCGCAATGAAGACGACTTCCTCGAACTGGCCGGGGACTGACGCGTGGACGCGCTCACCCTCGCGGCCCTGCTGCTGGCCGCGGTCGCCACCGTCGCGATCGGTGTGTACGGAGTTCGCCTGTCGCGCACCACCTCCGATTTCCTGGTCGCGTCCCGCACGGTCGGGTCGCGGTGGAATGCCGCGGCGATCTCCGGTGAATACCTGTCCGCCGCGTCGTTTCTCGGCGTCGCCGGGCTGATCGCCAAATACGGTGCCGACGCGCTCTGGTACCCGGTGGGGTTCACCGCCGGATACCTCGGCCTGCTGATGTTCGTCGCCGCTCCCCTGCGCCGTTCCGGCGCCTACACCGTGCCCGATTTCGCGGAGTTCCGGCTGGGCTCGATCCGGTTGCGGCGCATGGCCGCCGGGCTCGTCGTCGTGGTCTGCGCGGTGTATCTCATCCCGCAGTTCCAGGGCGCGGGGCTCACCCTGCACATCCTGCTCGGGGTGCCCGCCTGGGTCGGGGCGGTGGCGGTCGGGGCGATCGTGCTGGTCAATGTGATCGGCGGCGGGATGCGCTCGGTGACGCTGGTGCAAGCCTTCCAGTACTGGCTGAAACTGACCGCGGTGGCGGTGCCCGCGCTGGTGCTCGGTCTGCATTTCCTCGCCGACGAACGACCGGTCGGCACCCCGGCCCCGCCGACGGTGGACACGCGCACCACCGTCGACATCTCCACCGATGTCGTGGTGCACCTCGACATCGCGCAGCAGGTCACCGTCACCGGCACGGTGGACGGCCGCACCGCCGACGGGCCCGTCGTGCTCACACCCGGCGACCACACCCTCGCCGCGGGCACCGAACTGATCCTGGACGCGGGCGCGGCGGTGCCGGTGGTGGCCGGCGCGCCCGCCGACGGGGCGAGCTGGGTGGCGCCGGGCGGCGGTTTCGGCGGTGAACATCCGCGGTACCAGGTGTTCTCGCTGATCGTGGCGACCTTCCTCGGCACCATGGGCCTGCCGCACGTGCTGGTGCGCTTCTACACCAATCGGGACGGGCCCTCGGCGCGGCGGACGGCGCTGGCGGTGATCGGGCTGGTCGGCGTGTTCTATCTGTTCCCGGTGCTGCTGGGCGTTTTCGCGCGGCTCTATGTGCCGCAACTGCTGATCACCGGCGCCTCCGATGCCGCGGTGGTGCTGCTGCCGGGCGCGGTGCTCGGCGGACTCGGCGGGCAGCTGGTGGCCGCGCTGGCGGCCGCCGGAGCGATCGCGGCCTTCCTGTCGACCTCGTCGGGGCTGCTGGTGAGCCTGGCCGGGGTGCTCAGCACCGATGTGCTGCGCGGGCGGATCCGTGATTTCCGCGCGGCCGCGCTGGTCGCCGGATTGGTCCCGCTGACACTGGCGCTCACCGTCGCCTCCCTCGACCTGTCCCGCACGGTCGCGCTGGCCTTCTCGGTGGCCGCCTCCACGCTGTGTCCGCTGCTGGTGCTCGGCATCTGGTGGCGCGGGCTGACCGCGGCGGGCGCCGCGTGCGGGATGCTCGCCGGTGGCGTCACGGCGGGCGGGGCGACCGTGCTCGCGGTGCTGGGTGGGGTCTCCCCCACGCTGGCCGGTGGCTGGGCGTCCGCGATCGTCGACTACCCGGGCGCTGTGAGCGTACCGTTGGCTTTCGCGGTGACCGTGCTGGTGAGCCTGGCGACCAGGCGGCAGGACCCGCGCACCGTCGCCGGCGTCTTCGTCCGCATGCACGCCCCGGAACGGCTCGGCGTGAGCGCCGACCGGGAGCCGCGCACCGGCCCGCGCCGCTGACCGTTCGTCGCGCCGCAGCGACCGTTCACCGCACCGGCACCCACCTTCACCGAGTGACTCACGCCACATCGAGACGCGGTCACACCCGTCGTCCTACCGTCGTGACACGCACGACCCCCTCACGCTAGGACCCCGGCATGACCGACACCGACACCGAAGAAGCGCCCGACCGGCGCACGCCGAGTGCCGACGAATGGCTCGAAGTCCAGGCCAGCCCCCAGTTCCAGGATCTGCGGAACCGGCTGCGCCGCTTCGTCTTCCCGATGACCGCCCTGTTCCTGCTCTGGTACCTGAGCTATGTGCTGCTCGGTGCCTACGCGCACGACTTCATGTCCACCGAGGTCTTCGGCAACATCAATGTGGGACTGCTGCTCGGCCTCGGGCAGTTCGTCTCCACCTTCCTGATCACCGGGCTCTACGTCCGTTTCGCCAATCGTGAGCTGGATCCGCGCGCCGCGGCCATCCGCGAGTACCTCGAGGAGGGCCGCGCGTGAACATCCTCGCCGCGGAGACGACGGTGGGCAGCCCCGTCGCCAATATCGCCATTTTCGGGCTGTTCGTCGCGATCACCATGGTCGTGGTGATCCGGGCCAGCCGCAACAACGCCAGCGCCGCCGACTATTTCACCGGTGGACGCGGCTTCTCCGGCCCGCAGAACGGCATCGCCATCGCCGGTGACTATCTGTCGGCGGCCAGCTTCCTCGGCATCGCGGGCGCCATCGCCGTCTACGGCTACGACGGGTTCCTGTACTCCATCGGGTTCCTGGTGGCCTGGCTGGTGGCGCTGCTGCTGGTGGCCGAGATGCTGCGCAACACCGGCAAATTCACCATGGCCGACGTGCTCAGCTTCCGGCTGAAGGAGGGCCCGGTGCGCACCGCGGCCGCGCTGACCACGCTCACCGTGTCGCTGTTCTATCTGCTGGCGCAGATGGCGGGCGCGGGTGGCCTGGTGGCGCTGCTGCTCGATGTGTCCTCGCGGGCGGGGCAGTCGGTGGTGATCGCGATCGTCGGTGTGCTGATGATCGTCTACGTGCTCGTCGGCGGGATGAAGGGCACCACCTGGGTGCAGATCATCAAGGCGGTGCTGCTCATCGCGGGCGCCGCGCTCATGACGGTGCTGGTGCTGGCGAAGTTCGGCTTCAACTTCTCCGACATCCTCGGCGCCGCCCAGGAATCGGTGAGCGAGTCGGCCAACAAGGCGGTCGCCGCGCGCGATGTGCTCGCGCCCGGCGCGCAGTACGGCGGCAGCGACACCTCCAAGCTGAACTTCCTGTCGCTGGGTCTGGCCCTGGTGCTCGGCACCGCGGGTCTGCCGCATGTGCTGATGCGCTTCTACACCGTCCCGACGGCGAAGGAGGCGCGGCGCTCGGTGGTGTGGGCGATCAGCCTGATCGGCGCGTTCTACCTGTTCACCCTGGTGCTCGGGTACGGCGCGGCGGCCATCGTCGGCCCGGACAAGATCCTCGCCGCGGCGGGCGGGCAGAACTCGGCGGCGCCGCTGCTGGCCTTCGAGCTCGGTGGGGTGATCCTGCTGGGTGTGATCTCCGCGGTCGCCTTCGCCACGATCCTCGCGGTGGTGGCGGGCCTGACCATCACCGCCTCGGCGTCCTTCGCCCACGACATCTACGCCAGTGTCATCAAGAAGGGCGAGGTCGACGAGCGCAAGCAGGTGCGGGTCTCGCGGATCACCGCCGTGGTGATCGGGGTACTCGCGATCGGGCTTGGCATCCTGGCCAACGGCCAGAACATCGCGTTCCTGGTGGCGCTGGCGTTCGCGGTGGCGGCCGCGGCGAACCTGCCGACCATCCTGTACTCGCTGTTCTGGAAGCGGTTCAACACCACCGGCGCGCTGTGGTCGATGTACGGCGGCCTGATCTCGACCATCGTGCTCATCGTGTTCTCGCCCGCGGTGTCGGGCAGCAAGACCGCGATGATCTCCGGGGCCGATTTCGACTGGTTCCCGCTGTCGAACCCGGGCATCGTGTCCATTCCGCTGGCGTTCGCGCTCGGCATCGTCGGCACCTTCGTGGGTGGTCGTGGTGCGCCCGAGGACCCGGTCAAGGCGGCGGAGATGGAGGTCCGCGCGCTCACCGGAGTCGGTGCGGAGAAGGCGATCTCGCACTAGCTCCCGTGCCCGTGCCGGTGGTGCGCCACCGGCACGGGCTCTGTTCTGTCGTTCTCTTCCGAAGGAGTTTCTCGTGTCCGGCGCAGTAACCGATCCGACCCGGCCCGACCACGCGACCAGCTACCCGCCCACCGCGGACTTCACCGCGCGGGCCAATGCCGATGCCGCACTGTACGAGCGGGCCGGGACCGACCGTGACGGCTTCTGGGCCGAGCAGGCCGATCGGCTGCACTGGCACAAGCCCTTCACCCAGGTGCTCGACTGGAGCGACGCCCCCGTCGCCCGCTGGTTCGCCGACGGCGAGCTCAATGTCGCCTACAACTGCGTTGACCGCCACGTCATCGACGGGCACGGCGACCAGGTCGCGATCCATTGGGAAGGCGAACCGGGCGATTCGCGGGCGATCACCTATCGCGAGCTGCTCGACGAAGTGTGCCGCGCGGCCAATACTTTCGCGGCGCTCGGGCTGGTCGCGGGTGATCGGGTCGCCATCTACATGCCGATGGTGCCCGAGGCCATCGTGTCGATGCTGGCCTGCGCACGGCTCGGGCTCACCCACTCGGTGGTGTTCGCCGGATTCTCCCCCAGCGCGCTGCGTCAGCGGGTCGACGATGCGCAGGCGCGGCTGATCATCACCACCGACGGACAGTGGCGGCGCGGCAGGCCCGCCCCGCTCAAGGATGCCGTGGACGAAGCCCTCGGCACCGATCCGACGAGTGTCGAGCACGTGCTCGTGGTGCGCCGCACGGGTCTGGAGGTGCCGTGGACCGAGGTCCGTGACCTCTGGTGGGACGAAACCGTCTCCGTCGCTTCGCCTTCCCACCAAGCACAAGCATTCCCCGCCGAACACCCCCTGTTCATCCTCTACACCTCCGGCACCACCGGAAAACCCAAAGGCATCCTCCACACCACCGGCGGCTACCTCACCCAAACCGCCTACACCCACCACAACGTCTTCGACCACACACCAGGCACCGACGTCTACTGGTGCACCGCCGACATCGGCTGGGTCACCGGACACAGCTACATCGTCTACGGACCACTGGCCAACCGCACCACCCAAGTCGTCTACGAAGGCACCCCCAACTCCCCCAACGAACACCGCCACTTCGAGATCATCGAAAAATACGGCGTCACCATCTACTACACCGCGCCCACGCTGATCCGCACCTTCATGAAGTGGGGACGCGAGATCCCCGACGCCCACGACCTCACGTCGCTGCGGGTCCTGGGATCAGTCGGCGAACCGATCAATCCGGAAGCCTGGCGCTGGTACCGCAGCGTCATCGGGGCCGACAAGACCCCCGTGGTCGACACCTGGTGGCAGACCGAGACCGGCGCCATCATGATCTCGCCGCTGCCCGGTGTCACCGCGACCAAGCCCGGCGCGGCCATGCGCCCCCTGCCCGGGATCTCGGCGAAGGTCGTCGACGACGACGGCACACCCCTGGGCAACGACGAATCCGGACTGCTCGTGCTGACCGAACCGTGGCCGTCGATGCTGCGCGGCATCTGGAACGACATGGACCGCTACCGCGAAACCTATTGGCAGCGCTTCGCTTCCGCGGGCTGGTACTTCGCCGGTGACGGCGCCAAACTCGACGCCGACGGTGACCTGTGGGTGCTCGGCCGCGTCGACGACGTCATGAACGTCTCCGGGCACCGCATCTCCACCGCCGAGGTCGAATCGGCGCTCGTGGGCCATCCGGCCGTCGCCGAGGCCGCTGTGGTCGGTGCCGCCGATGCCACCACCGGGCAGGGCATCGTCGCCTTCGTCATCCTCACCGGCACGGGCATCCCCGGCGACGATCTGGTGGCCGAGCTCAAAGCCGCCGTCTCGCTGGAGATCAGCCCGATCGCGCGACCCCGCGAGATCCATCTGGTGCCGGAACTACCCAAGACGCGCAGCGGCAAGATCATGCGCCGCCTGCTGCGCGATGTGGCCGAGGGACGCGAACTCGGCGACACCTCGACCCTGGTCGACCCGACCGTTTTCGAGGCGATCGCCAAGGCATGACCGACCCGGCCGCCGACACCGGGCATGCTGTGACGGTGGAAATGCCAATGTTCCCGCTCGGCGCGGTCCTGCTGCCCGGCGAGCCGTTGTCCCTGCAGATCTTCGAGCCGCGCTATGTGGCGCTCATCGAGGACTGCCTCGATGGACGCCGGGAACCGGAATTCGGGGTGGTCCTCATCGCCCGTGGGCACGAGGTCGGCGGCGGTGACGTGCGCACCGATGTCGGCGTGCTGGCCCAGATCACCGACGTGGTGCAGCTCCCGGGTTCGCGGTTCCGGCTGCGCTGCCAGGGTGCCGACCGTATCCGGGTCACCGACTGGCTGACCGACGCGCCCTACCCCCGCGCGGAGGTCGAACGGTGGCCCGACGGTGCCGCCACCGACGACGCCGACCTGCTCGCGGGGGTGCGCGAACGCGCCGACCGGCTGCACGAGCTCACCGCCCGCCTGGCCCGCAAGTCCGGCATCCGAAGGCCACCGCCCTCGGCCTCGCTCGACGGTCTGTCCGCCGACCCGAGCGCGCGGTCCTTCGAACTGGCCGCGCGCCTGCCGATCGGCCAGACCGACCGGCAGGCGGCCCTGGCCGCACCGGACCCGCGGGCCCGGCTGGACACCCTGATCACCGCGATGGACGACGCCATCGCCGTCATGGAGTTCCGGCTGCTCTGAGGCTCAGCCCGCGGCGTCCATCATCTGCGCCATGCGCCGGTCCATCTCCTCCGGCGAGACGTCCTCGATGTGGGTGGCCACCGTCCAGCGATGACCCCACGGGTCCTCGAAGGCACCGCTGCGGTCGCCGTAGAACTGGTCGGTCATGGGATTGATCTCGGTGGCGCCCGCCTGGAGGGCCGCGGCGAAGGCGGCGTCGGCATCGGGGACGTAGACCATCAGGTTCACCGGTGAACCGCCGACCTGTTTCGGATCGGGGAAGCCGATGTCGGGTGCCGGGTCGCCGACCATGAGCACCGAGTCGCCGACGAGCAGTTCGCAGTGCGCGACGGTGCCGCCGGGACCGGGCATGCGCATGCGCTCGGTGGCGCCGAATATCGCGGTGTAGAAATCGATCGCGGCCGCGGCGCCCGCGCACGAGAGACCGGGACAGATTCGCGGATAGCCAGCGGGAATGGGGTCGACGTCAGACATCGGGTACCTCCGGGTCGAGGGTGATGCTCGGACCGTTCGAGCCTATTCCCCCGCCATCGCCGGGGAAAGCCCTCGCGGCCCGAGGTCTTCCGGCGGGCCGCGAACACTGGTAGAACTTGTTTCAGTTTCATTGTCTGACGGAGGGCGGGACATGCGCTACGGGCTCGTGTTGTTCACCAGTGACCGGGGCATCACGCCCGCCGACGCCGCGCTGGCCGCGGAGAACGCCGGTTTCGATTCGTTCTATGTGCCCGAGCACACCCACATCCCCGTGGTGCGCGCGGCCGCGCATCCCCAGACCGGCGATTCCTCGCTCCCCGACGACCGCTACCTGCGCACCCTCGACCCCTGGGTGGCACTGGCGACCGCGGCCGCGGTGACCGAGCGGATCACGCTGTCGACGGCGGTCGCGCTGCCCGCCGAGCACCACCCGATCACCCTGGCCAAGACCATCGCCTCCCTCGACCACCTCTCCGGCGGCCGGGTGGAGCTGGGGGTCGGATTCGGCTGGAACACCGACGAACTCACCCACCATGGCGTGCCGCCGAAGAAGCGGCGCACGGTACTCGCCGAGAACCTGGCCGCCATGCGCGCGCTGTGGTCGCAGGAGGAGGCCGAATACGACGGGGAGTTCGTGCGGTTCGGGCCGAGCTGGTCGTGGCCCAAGCCGGTGCGCGCCGGGGTGCCGGTGCTGCTGGGCGCGGGCGGCACCGAGAAGAGCTTCGGCTGGCTGGCCCAGCACGCCGACGGTTGGATCACCACCCCGACCGAGGGTGAGCTGGGCGAGAAGATCGCCCTGCTGCACCGTGTCTGGGCCGAGGCGGGCCGCGAGGGCACCCCGCGGGTGATCGCGCTGGCCGGGCGCCACAATGCCGAACAGCTCGAGCAGTGGGCGGCGGCCGGAGTCACCGAGACGGTGTTCGGGTTGCCCGACAAGGCCGCCGACGAGGTGCGCGGCTACATCGGACATCTCGGCAGCAAGCTGGTTCCGGCCGCCGCGCGCTGAGTCGCTCTCAGGCGCGGAGTTTGCGCACCTGAGCGGCGGTGAGGTCGGCCAGGACACCCGGGTCGACCTCTTCCGGGGCGGTGACCACGAGCTGAACCAGGGTGTTGCCCACCTGCACCAGCGAGGTCGCCGAGGTGAGGGTGAGGCCGTCGCTGGTGGCGGTCAGGGTGAAGGCCGAACTCGCGTCGCCCGCGGGCGGCTGGGTGAGCGGGGCGGTGCGGTAGTCGATCCGCACGCCCGCGTCGTCACCGGTGTAGGTGGCGCAGCGGCGGAATTGTGCCTGCAGGGCCTCGAAGGCCGGGGTGAGGGCGGTGTCGGGGTAGCTCGCGGCGTCGACGTCGATGGTCGCGAAGCTCGGGCCCGCGAACTGCACCGAGGCGTCGGCCGAGGAACCGGGCCACTGGGTGGCGATCGGGGTGAGCAGGCGGGCGCAGTCGGCCGGGTCGGTGAGGGCGCCCGGGGGCACGGCGGCCTCGTCGCGGTTGTCGCGCGGCGAGACCACGGCGAAGGAGCCGGGCAGATCGGTCGCCGCGAGCAGCGCGGCCGACAACCGCGCCGGGTCCGTGATCGGGGTGCCCGAGCCGGGCGCGGCCGACACGGCCGCCGGGAACTCGGCGGGTTCGTCGTCGGCGCCGCAGGCGGCCACGCCGGTCAGCGCGGCGCACGCCGACGCGGCCGCGCTCGCGCGCAGCAGAGCCGACCGCATCATTCGGTCCAGGAGACGCGCGTGGACTGCGTCTGCACCAGCGTGCTGACACTGCGCTCGTCGCGGTAGGTCTGCTGACCGCCGACCTCGATCGCGCCCGACACCGGCAGCGGCAGGCCCAGATCCACCGTGATGGTGCCCGTGCCCTCCATCACGTAACCGGCGATGTCGAGGGCGCCCGCGTCGTTGGGCAGCATCCAGACCGTGTCGGTGGGGGTCTGGCTCACCTGCAGGTCGATGGTGAGCCGGTCGCCCTCGCGGGCCACCAGGGTGGCGGTGGTGATCTGGTCGAGGGTCACCCCGCCGGTGATCTCCTGGTGCACGGTCCACACCGCGCCCACGCCCACCGGCTCGTCCGGGAACGCGATCGAGCGGTAGACCGCCTGGTAGAAGGCCTGTTCCAGGGCGGCACGCGCGGAGTTGGGGGTCTCCGGGGAGGGGGCCATGCGCAGTTCGGTGATGGCGCCCAGATCGCTCATCGCCAGCCCGGCGTGCGAACCGTCGGCCGCGGTGAACGCCTTGTTCAGTGCCGGGTCGGGGGTGGTGACCGTGCCGACGGTCAGGTCGACGCCGTCGGGTCCGGCCACCGCGGTCATCGGGATGGTCAGCGCGGCGGGCGAGAAATCGCGCGTCGGCTGATCGTTGACCTGCTGCTGGATCTGATAGTCGGTGCACAGCGTCACCTGCTGGGTGGTGCCGCGCGCGTAGCTCGGCCGCAGCTGGGCCCGCGGTTCCTCACCCGGCGAGACCAGCGAGGTGACCGGCGCCGAGATCGGCACCGTCACTTCCTTGCCGAGCATCCCCAGCGGCTCGGTGCCCTCGGCCTCGGCGGGCGCGGAGGACCGGTCGGCACACCCGGCACCGAAGGTCGCGAACCCGAGTACGAGCGCCACGAGCAACACCCCGGGCCGCGCGATGCGGGGTGAGCGAGGACCAGACAACACCGTCACAGCCATCAGCGTACGACCGGTTCCTGAGTAACACCTGGGACCGGTCACCCACCGAGACGCGGGCCCGAATCCCGGCTAGGGAATGATGGACCCGTGAGTGAAGACCGGCCCACCGACAACGCTGCCGACCCCGAGACGGGCGCGGACGCAGCGGCTCCGGCGGACGACCCCGCCCCCGACGCCGCCGAGACCACCAAACCCGCAGGTCGCCGCCGGTTGACGACGCTGCTGGCCATCGCCGTCGTGCTGTTCGGCCTCGACCTGCTGACCAAGTGCCTGGCCGTGGCCTTCATCGACCCCGGCGAATCGGTGCCGATCATCGGCGATTTCGCCCGCCTCACCCTGGTCCGCAACCCGGGCGCGGCGTTCTCGATGGCGACCGGCATGACCTGGCTGCTCACCCTGATCGCGGCCGCGGTGGTGATCGGCGTGATCCGCATCGGGTCGACGCTGCGCTCGCTGTGGTGGGCGATCGGCCTGGGCATGGTGCTCGGCGGCGCGCTGGGCAACCTGGTCGACCGGCTCTTCCGCTACCCCGGCCCGCTGCAGGGCCATGTGGTCGACTTCGTCGCCGTGGGCTGGTGGCCGGTGTTCAATGTGGCCGACTCGGCCATCGTGTGCGGCGCGATCCTGCTGGTCGCGCTCACCGTGTTCGGGTTCGAACCGGACGGCACCCGTAGTGGCCGCAAGCACACCGACGGCGAGGAGACCGCATGAGAGAGACCAGGACCATGCCTGTGCCCGACGGGCTGGACGGGATGCGGGTGGACGCGGGACTGTCGCGGCTGCTCGGGCTCTCGCGCACCGCGGTGGCGGCGCTGGCGGAGGAGGGCTCGGTGCAGCTCGACGGCGTCGCCGCGGGCAAGTCCGACCGGCTCACCGCGGGCGCCTGGCTGGAGGTGATCTTCCCCGAACCCAAGCGGGAGGTGACCGTCGAGGCCACCCCGGTGGACGGGCTGAACATCCTCTACGCCGACGACGACATCGTCGCGGTGGACAAGCCGATCGGCGTGGCCGCGCATCCCGGTGTCGGCTGGACCGGGCCGACCGTGGTCGGCGGGCTGGCGGCGATGGGCTACCGCATCTCCACCTCCGGCGCGCACGAACGCCAGGGCATCGTGCACCGCCTGGACGTGGGCACCTCCGGGGTGATGGTGGTCGCCCAATCCGAACACGCCTACACGATGCTCAAGCGCGCCTTCAAGGAACGCACGGTCGACAAGCAATACCATGCTCTCGTGCAGGGACACCCGGATCCGAGCAGCGGCACCATCGACGCGCCGATCGGGCGGGCGCGCGGCAACGACTGGAAGTTCACCGTCACCGGTGACGGCAGGCCCAGCATCACCCACTACGACACGATCGAGGCTTTCCAGGCGGCCAGCCTGCTCGACGTGCATCTCGAGACCGGCCGTACCCACCAGATCCGGGTGCACTTCTCCGCGGTCCGCCACCCCTGTGCCGGTGACCTGACCTACGGTGCCGATCCCACGCTGGCCAAACGCCTCGGCCTGGAACGGCAGTGGCTGCACGCGCGTCAGCTCGGATTCCATCATCCCGCCGACGGCCGCTGGCTGGAGATCACCAGCGAGTACCCCGCCGATCTGGCCGGCGCCCTGGACGTGCTACGCAATGCCTGACGACCCGCGGTCGTCCGATCCGGCGCCGGATGCGGCGCCGGACGACCGCGGGTCCTCCGCCGCCTGGAGCGGCGACCGGCACCGGATCGCCAAGGCCGTGATCCTCGGTGCCGCGGTGGTGGGGGCGGTGGTGCTGCTGGTGTTCGCCTTCACCGCCCCGCGCGCGACCTCGGGGGTGGCCACCGACCGGCTCGGTCCCGCACCGGGCGAACAGGTCGACGAGTACCTGAACCAGGCGCGAGCCTCCCTCGACGGCACCGATACCGATCTGCACTGGGCGCTGCTCACGCCCACCGACTACCTGACGCCCCAGCAGATCCCGGACGCGGCCGACGGCCTGCGGGTGGCCGGGGTGATCCAGTACGTGCCGATCGACCGGGTGCAGACCCCGGTGATCACCGTCGCCACCCCGGCCGGCGACGAGCCCGCCGTGAAGTCCGCCGAGGCGGCCGCGGGACTGCTCGCCGCGCAGCAGTTCCACGATCAGCGCAGCGCCGATGTCGCCCGCGTCACCGAGGCCCGGCTGCGCGCGGGGTGCGCGTGCACGGCGGGCTTGATCGTGCGCGGCACGCTACCCGAATTGCGCGAGCTGGCGGCGCAACCGGGGGTCCGGTCGGTGCAGGCGCTGCCCGCCGACGCGCTCGCCGGGCGGTTCGCGGTGAGCCCGCTCCTGCCTGGCACCACCGGCACCGTCACGCCCATACCCGACGACGGGCCGGTGCCGACGGAATAGGCGGTCGGGCCCGACCCCGCGGTACTGGACCAACGGATCTCCGGGACTGTGCGGCACCGGAATCGGTCGAGCCGCCGCATGCTCGCGGTGCGGGTCCGACGCGGACCCGCTTACCGTTCAATCCGGCAGTGTGACGACCCCGTCGAGATAACGGCGGCAGCGGCCGAGCAGCAGCACCCGGTCCTCGGCGAGTTCGGCGCGCAGGGTGCCGCCGCGGCGGGAGAGCTGGCGGGCGGTGAGGGTGGTGCGGCCCAGTTCGCGGCTCCACAGCGGGACGAGCTGGGCGTGCGCGGAACCGGTGACGGGGTCCTCGGGGACGCCGAGGCCGGGGGCGAAGAAGCGGGAGACCACGTCGACCGTGTCGCCGGGGGCGGTGAGAATCGCGCCGCGCGCCAGTGCCGGGAAGGCGCCGAGATCCGGTGTCGCGGACCGTACTTCGTCCTCGGTGGCGACCACGATCACCTCGTCCTGGCCGGTGTAGGCGCGCACGGGGGTGACGCCCAGCGCGGCCGCCAGCGCCGGATCGGGGTCGACCTGGATCGAGGCGAGGGCGGGCAGGTTCAGCACGTATTCGTCGTCGTCGGTGCGGTCGACGTGCAGCCAGCCGGAGCGGGTGTAGAAGCTGACCCGGTCGTGTTCGGGGTGCAGGTCCTCGATGATCTGGGTGGCCGAGGCGAGGGTGGCGTGACCGCACATGTCGACCTCGACGGCGGGGGTGAACCAGCGCAGGTGGAAGGCGGGCCAGTCACCGGGCGGGCCGCCCGCGGCGGGGGGTAACTCGGAGGTGTAGAACGCGGTCTCGGCGAGGTTGTTCTCCTCGGCCAGGTGTTGCAGCAGCGTGTCCGGCAGCCAGGTGGGCAGCGGCATGACCGCGGCCGGGTTGCCCGAGAACGGTGCGTCGGTGAACGCGTCGATCTGGTGCAGCAGAACCTCCATAGTGCGCAAAGGTACTCCAACACCGAATGACTGTCCGGCGCAAGGGTTCTCGAGGCGAACCCGGCCAGGTCAGCCGGGCCTCAGGCGCCCTGCGCGCCGACCGCGGGGACGAACTTGCCGCGGTTGCCGGACAGCCGCGCCTGCACCCACCACGCCAGTTCCACCAGCACGATGCCCACCGCGCCGCAGGCGAACGCGGCCAGCGTGAGCCGCGGGTTCGACGGGTCGAGCTTGAAGAACTCGCGGGTGAACGGGATGGTGAACAGCGCGAGGTAGGCCAGCACCGAGGCCGCGATCAGCACGACCTTCCACCACACGTACGGCCGGGCCACCAGGGCCAGCACCCACACCGCGATCATGATCAGCGTGATGAGCGCGGTGGTGCCCGCCTGCACCTTCTGGGTCTCCGACGCCTCGGGACCGGCGTAGGCGATGAGGTAGGCCACGAAGGTCGCCACACCGATGACGATGCCCGAGGGCACCGCCAGGCGCATCACCCGGCCCACGAACCCGGAGCGGGCGCGCTCGTTGTTGGGCGCCAGCGACAGGATGAACGCGGGGATGCCGATGGTGAACCACGCCGCGATGGTGACGTGGCGCGGCAGGAACGGATAGCCGATCGGGTCGTAACCGAAGATCTGCGAGCCCACCCCGGCCAGGCCCACCAGGAACGCCAGCAGCACCGAGTACACGGTCTTGGTGAGGAACAGGTTCGAGACGCGCTCGATATTGCCGATCACCCGGCGGCCCTCCCCCACCACGTACGGCAGGGTGGCGAACTTGTTGTCCAGCAGCACGATCTGGGCCACCGCGCGGGTGGCCGGGCTGCCCGCGCCCATGGCGACGCCGATGTCGGCGTCCTTGAGGGCCAGTACGTCGTTGACGCCGTCACCGGTCATGGCGACGGTGTGCCCGCGCGATTGCAGGGCGCCGACCATGGCGCGCTTCTGGTCGGGGCGCACGCGGCCGAAGGTGGTCTCGTGGTCGAGCACGTCGGCCAGGGCGGCCTGGTCCTCGGGGAGCTTGCGCGCGTCGACGGCGTGGTCGCCGCCGGGCAGGTCCAGCGAGGAGGCCACCGCGCCCACCGAGACGGCGTTGTCGCCGGAGATGACCTTGATCGAGACGTGCTGGCTCGCGAAGTACTCCAGGGTGCTCTTGGCGTCGGGGCGCACCTTCTGCTCGAGCACCACCAGCGCGGCGGGCGAGACGGTGCCGGGGGCGTCCGCGGCGTCGACCGGGCGGTCGCTGCGCGCCAGCAGCAGCACGCGCAGGCCCGAGGAACCGAGTTCCTCGGCGTGGGCGGCGTCGGCGGAGGCCGGGTCGAGCAGCACGTCGGGGGCGCCGAGCAGCCAGTCGCCGTGGTCGCCGTAGGAGATGCCGCTCCACTTCTTGGCCGAGGAGAACGGCGCGACGGCGGTCTGCGTCCAGCCCGGGGTGTCGGGCAGGGCTTCGCCGATGGCCTGGATGCTCGCGTTGGGGCGGGGGTCGTCGCCCGCCAGGGCGGCCAGGGCCCGCTTCACCTCGTCGGCGTCGAAGTCACCGAGCGGTTCCACCTGCGACAGGCGCATGCCGTTCTCGGTGAGGGTGCCGGTCTTGTCCGCGCACACCACATCCACGCGGGCCAGGCCCTCGATGGCGGGCAGTTCCTGCACCAGGCAGTTGCGCTTGCCCAGCCGCACCACACCGACCGCGAAGGCGATGGAGGTCATCAGCACCAGGCCCTCGGGCACCATCGGCACCAGGGCCGCGACCATGCCGGTGACGGCCGGGCGCCACGACTCCCCACTGGACACCAGCTGGTTGTAGATGCTCAGCGCGCCGGCCGGAATGAGCAGGTAGGTGATGAATTTCAGGATCTTGTCGATGCCCGAGCGCAGTTCCGAGTGCACCAGGGTGAACTTGCTGGCCTCCTCGGCCAGTTTCGCGGCGTAGGCGTCCTTGCCGACCTTGGTGGCGCGGTAGGCGCCGGAACCGGCCACCACGAAGCTGCCCGACATGACCGGCGCGCCGATGCCCTTGTCGATCGGGTCGGCCTCGCCGGTGAGCAGCGATTCGTCGACCTCGAGCGCGGAGGCTTCCTCGATCTCGCCGTCGACGACGATCTGGTCGCCGGGGCCGAGCTCGATCAGGTCGTCGAGGACCACCTCGCCCGGACTCACCTGTTGGGCCACCCCGTCGCGGCGCACCGTCGGCTTGGCCTGGCTGACGATGGCCAGCTGGTCGAGGGTGCGCTTGGCCCTGACCTCCTGGATGATGCCGACCGCGCTGTTGGCCACGATGAGCAGGCCGAACATGCCGTCGATGATCGATCCGGTGGACAGCACCAGCACGAACAGCACCCCGAGGATGGCGTTGATGCGGGTGAACACATTGGCGCGGACGATCTCGCGCACCGACCGGCTCGCTCTGGCCGGGACATCATTGGTCTGACCGTCACGACGGCGCTGTTCGACCTGTGCTGCCGTGAGCCCGGTGGCGGCAGGCTCCTGCACGGAAATGGACATGCTCGTCAGGCTACGGCAGACGTAACGTAGGACGAATGCAGCGCAGCGCCTCTCCGCCCGGTGTCGTCTTCGGTGCCGGCGCCTACCTGATCTGGGGCCTGTTCCCGGCGTTCTTCGGACTGCTCGCGTTCGCCTCGGCGGCCGAAGTGGTGGCGCAGCGGATCATCTGGACGCTGGTGGTGGTGCTGCTGGTGCTCGCGCTGAGCGGGCGGCTGCGCGAGCTGGCGCGGATCGACGCGCGGACCTGGCGGCTGGCCGCGGCCGCGTCGGCGGCGATCTCGATCAACTGGGGCACCTATGTGTACGGCGTGATCAGCGGGCACGTGGTGGAGTGCGCGCTGGGGTATTTCATCAATCCGCTGGTCACCGTGGCGTTCGGGGTGGTGCTGTTCCGGGAGCGGCTGACCAGGGCGCAGTGGGTGGCGCTGGGGCTGGGCGCGCTGGCGGTGGTGGTGCTGACCGTCGACTACGGCAGGCCGCCGGTGATCGCGCTGGTGCTGGCGTGTTCGTTCGCCGTCTACGGGCTGGTGAAGAAGGTGATCCGGCTCGACGCGCTGCGCGGGATCGCCGCCGAGGGCATCGTCGCGGCGCCGTTCGCGCTGGCCTTCGTGATCGTGCTGGTGGCGACCGGGCGCAGCGAATTCGCTTCCGGTGCGGGACATTCGGCCCTGATGATGGCGACCGGCCCGGTGACGCTGGTCCCGCTGCTGCTGTTCGCCGTGGCGGCCCAGCGGGTGCCGCTGTCGACCATGGGCATCCTGCAGTACCTCACGCCCGCCCTGCAGATGGCGTGGGGCGTGGCGGTGATGCACGAACCGATGCCGGCCTCGCGGTGGATCGGGTTCGCGCTCATCTGGGCCGGGCTGGCGGTGTTCACCACCGATGCCGTGGTGCGCTCGCGGGAGCGTCGGCGGACGACCGCCGAGCAGATCGGCGCGGCCGTGCCGAAGGGGTGACGCGCGTTGCGCCCGTCGACACGGCGCCTGCGAAGGGC
Source organism: Nocardia sp. NPDC004415 (assembly GCF_053602435.1). NCBI lineage: Bacteria > Bacillati > Actinomycetota > Actinomycetes > Mycobacteriales > Nocardiaceae > Nocardia > Nocardia sp. NPDC004415. The sequence goes on along the minus strand of NZ_JBSGDP010000059.1, from coordinate 5,930 downwards.
TGGGGTGCACAGCCGGATCGCCTTCGGGCGCTCAACCCAGCGGTGAATATTCCCAGGTCAGACCCTGTTCGGCGAGGGTGGGCAGGAAGTCGCCGTCGAACGGGGTGCTGCGTTCGATGCTGTGGGCGAGGTCGGCGAGCAGGGCGCCGAGCGAGCGCCAGCCGGGTGGGGACATGTCGGCGGTGTCCTTGCCGAACTCGGTGACGCAGCCGCGCAGCGGTCCGGGGCGGGTGTCGCAGACCAGCATGGTGCCGTCGCGTTCGGCGATCGGCACGAACTCCGGGACGAACCGGCCCGCTTCCGAACTCGCCGGGGCGGTCTCGCCCGCGGTGGTCGTGCCGGGTTCCCCGGCGGTGAGCTCGCACCAGATCGCGCACTGCAGGTCGTGCAGCTCGAGCATCTGTTCCAGGCTCAGCAGGGTCATGCCGGGTAGCAGGTCGGCGGGGCCGCCGCCGTTGTGCAGGGTGAACCATTCGCGCAGCTCCGCGGGCCAGCGCACGCCGGTGCCCGCTTCGGCGCGGTCGACGGCGAGCGTGCCCGCGCCGGTGCTGGCCAGGCTCGGCCAGACCTCGCGGGCGCAGCGGTTCATGACGACTCGCCACAGCCGTTCCCACTGGCCGGTGACGGGGACGGCGGGCGTCTCCGAGACCGGCTCGCGCTGCGGAGCCGCGTCCGAGACCCGGTCGTGCACCGGAGCCGTGTCCGAGGCAGGTTCGTGTTGCGGTGCCGTACCCGCGGCCGGTGGGTGCCGGGGTGCCGTGCTCGGCGCCGGGGTGGGGTCGGGGTGGCGTCCGATGACGGTGCGGCCGCCGGAGTAGACGCGCAGGTCGAAGGTGTCGTCGTGTTTCAGGGTGTGGACCGGTTCGTCGGCGGCCGTGGGCCAGAGCTGGAGCCGGATGTGGACGTCGGCGCGGGCGCGGTCTCGACCGCGGGCGCTGACCGCGATGCCGTGCGGGCCCGTCGGCAGGGAGAGGAGGTGGTCGATCTCCGGTGGGCGCACGGTGGACAGTGTGGTGCGGGTGAGGGTGGCCTCGGGCGGCAGGTCGATCGTGCCGGTCTCGACCGTCTCCCAGTCGTCGAGGTCGGTGAGATCCGGTGCGGTGCCGCGGATCTCGAGGTCGAGCTCGATGACGCCGTAGGTCCAGCCGATCCACAGGCACCCGTTCTCGTTACCGAGGTGGTCGCGGTACACGGCCAGCAGGGTGCCGGGTCCGCCGGTGTCGACGACGGGTGCGTAGGGGTAGGCGGCGGGCGCGAAGTAGAGCTCCGGATGGCTCAGTTCGATGATGTGCCTGCTGCGCTGCGCCACGGTGACGTCCTCCTTCGGCTGATCGGATACCCCCACTGTGGCGGGTCGCGGCGCGCCGACCCGCCACGACGCGCCGGGCGGCGACGCGTCGTCGGGCGTGGGTGCGAAATCGCGGGCGCGCACATGCCGACCGGTAGGCTTGCGGGTCGGACAATCGACGTGTTGTCGCCCGGGAGGAGCAGGTCTGTGCAGGGTTCGGGGTTCTCTGATCGGGTGGCCGGGGTGCTGGTCGGTGGCGCGGCCGGGGATGCGCTGGGGGCGGGCTACGAGTTCACGCGGCCGGGGCCGGACGCCGAGATCGGGATGATCGGGGGCGGGCCGTTCGACTGGGCGCCCGGGGAGTGGACCGACGACACCTCCATGGCCCTGGCGGTCGCCCTGGCCTCGGTGCACGGGCCCGGTCTCGATCTCGACGCGGTGGCGGCCGGATTCGTGGCGTGGTTCGATTCCAAGCCCCCGGACATCGGGAACCAGACACATCAGGTGCTCTCGGCACGGTCGCCCTCGGCGCTGGCCATGCAGACGGTGGCGCTGTCGCTGACCGGGCGCACCGGCGGCAACGGCTCGCTCATGCGGACCGCGCCGGTCGCGCTGGCCTATCTCGACGACGCCGAGGGCTGTATCGCGGCGGCCGGGCGGGTGGGGCTGCTCACCCACGCCGACGAGCACGCGGTCGAGGCGTGCAAGCTGTGGACCTACGCGATCCGGCACGCGGTGCTGTCGGCCGATTTCGGTGGGGTGCGCGAATACGTGGCCCGCTCACCACAATCCGCGTACTGGACCGAACGCCTCGACGAGGCCGAGCACGGCACCCCCGCCGACTTCCCGAACAACGGCTGGGTCGTGCACGCCTTGCAGACCGCGTGGTGGGCCATCACCACCACCGACCAGTCCACCCCCGAGCACCTGCCGCTGGCCCTCCGGGCGTGTGTGCGCGCGGGCAACGACACCGACACCACCGCCGCCATCGCGGGCGGCCTGCTCGGTGCCCGCTGGGGCGCCTCGGCGGTCCCGGCCGAGTGGCGCGCGATGCTGCACGGCTACCCCGGCCTCACCGGCGCCGACCTCCCCGACCTCGCCCTGCGCATCGCCACCAGCTCCCGCTGACCCGGGCGCGCGGGCGCTACCAGACGGTGATGGTGGGGCCGGGAGTCCAGGTGCCCCAGCGGTTGTCGGAGCGGACGTCGACGGCGGCACGCCCGGCGGTGGGGTCGAGCGGCAGGTAGCGCTCGAGGGAGCCCCAGTCGCGGTCCCAGTCGTTGTTCAGGTAGGTCGGCAGGGTGCGGGCGGTGAACAGCAGCTGGGTCCAGCCGAGCGGGCCGCCGCCGTCGTGGCCCTGCCACAGGTTGGTGATGGTGGCGCCGTTGCGGTCGGGCAGGATGCGGTATTCGGGCAGCTCGGCGATGCCGTTGTAGGTGGGCAGGTGGTTCTGGCACGGGAAGTGCAGGCCCACCGCCCAATCCAGCAGGACCGGGGACTCGCGGCCGACGAGGGCGTTGAGCGTGGTGGTCCGCGGCACGCGCGGCGGGGTCACCGCGAGCCACTGGTCGGCGCCGAGGTCCTTGTCGGCGGCGACCAGGCGCACCACGTTCGCGTCGGCGGGGAGCTGGTCGAGCGGGACGCGCAGGTTGCGCCAGATGGGCGCGGGGCCGATGTCGATCGGGTCGACCCGGCCCGCCACGGTGACCTCGTCGCCGGGTCCGGCGGTGCCGTATTCGACGGCCAGGTCCTGGCCGGGATGGACGATGCCGTCGGCGTCGACCGAGCGGATGCGGCCCGCCACCGCGATCGCCAGCAGCGGCCCGCGCGGGCCCTCGGGCAGCCGGAACCAGCCGGTGGTCAGCGACGCGGGTTCCTGGTCGCCGGCCCGGTAGCTGCCGAGCACCGGGGTGCTCGCCGGGTCGAGACCGAACGGGAGCTGCAGCGAGCCCTGACGCGATTCCGAACCCGCCGAGGTGGACGCGTCGCGCAGGGTATCGGGGTCGTCGGAGACCGAATTGGCCTGGCCGGTGGTCGATTCCACCTCGTCGGAGGTGAGCACCGGGGCGACGCCGTCGGCGCGGAAACCGGTCGACTCGCCGGTGAGCGCGGTGGTGACGTCACCGCGCAGCGGCGAGAGCATCGAGGCGTTCGGGTCGGTTTCGACCAGCACCTCGTCGGCCATCCCGCAGCCACCGGCGAAGGCGGCCCGGAAGTTGGAGCTCGCCAGCGAATACGCCGGATACTGCGCGACACTCGCTTTCGCGAAGGAGGCCAGTTCGAACAGCACCATCATGGCTGCGGCGACGGCCAGCACGGGCAGTCCGGCGAGCCGGGTCGCGCGCGGCTTGGGGTTCGGGTGGATGTGGTACCAGGCGGCCACGGCCAGGGCGAGCACGGTCAGCGCGACGAACGCGGTCGACAGCCCGTATCCGGCGACCGTCGGCGGCTTGTCCCACCACGGGATGCCCCACGAGGACACATACCAGTAGCCGTTGGCGCCGACGAAGGTCATGGCCAGGGCGAAGAACACCGCCGCGGCGAACAGCGCCCGGTTGCGCAGCGGCCGCAGCACTTCCGAGCTCACCGCGACCGCGGTCACCGCGGCGACACAGGTGGCCAGCCCCGCGAACACACCGAACTGGTGGGTCCACTTGGTGGGCGAGAACATCATCAGCGCCATGGCGGCCACGGTGATGCCGAGCATGCGCCGGGTCGGGCCCACCGCGATGCCGGGGATGCGCCCGCCGCGACGCAGCAGGGTGACGGTGCAGACCAGCAGACCCAGCAGCATGACGAACACGCCGAAGCGGCGGGTCAGCCAGCCGTCGGCATTGAGCTGCAACAGGTACTGGTAGCGCAGGAATTCGAAGAACCAGGACTCGCCCGGCCCGATGCCGCTGTGCACGGCGAACATCTCGCGCACCCCGGCCAGGGTCCGGTCCGCGAACACGACGGTGAGCACCATGGTGCCCGCCGCCAGGATCGGCAGCAGCTGGGCGAGGTAGCCCACGGTCTGCGCACGACGCACGATCACCGCGGTCACCACGCGGGCGCCGGCGACCAGGGCGCCCAGGCAGATCAGGCCCGAGGGCGCGCCGGTGAGGGTGAACGCCGCCACGATCACCGCGACCGCGAACGGCAGCACCCGCCGGGTCGCGATGGCCCGCTCGACCGACACCCACGTGACCAGCACACCCAGCGCGACCACGAATTCCGCGCGCAGGCCGTTGTTGTAGGGCAGCCAGAAGGCCAGGAACACCAGGGCCGCGGTCCAGGTGACCACCTTCCGGTGCCGCATCGCCACTCCGAGGCGGGGCAGCACCTCGCGGCTGATCAGCCACCAGGTGAGGATGCCCGCGCCGAGTGCGGGCAGGCGCACCAGCGGGCTCACCGCGGAAATGTGGGTGAGCCAGCCGATGATGTCGGTGTAGGGGGTGTAGAAGGGTCCCTCGTCGACGCTGAACCAGCGGTAGTAGTTCGACATGTTGCCCGAACTGCGCGCGCCCCTGGCCATGCCGAGGATGTAGCCGTCGTCGGAGGTGTTGGCGCCGATGAAATGCCAGACGACGAGGGTCGCGAAGACCAGCCAGTCGACCGGGCGCAGGCGCCACCAGCGCTGCGGCAGGAAGCGGCGCGCCGAGCGGCCGTCGAGCGCGTCGAGGCGGTGCAGGGCGTAGAGCGACAGCGCCGTGGCCAGCAGGCACAGCGCGATGACGGCCAGCTTGGGCCAGGTGGGCGAGGTGGTGTAGCGGGCGTCGACGTCGACGCGCACCGCCAGGTCGGCCGGGGCGGCACCGGTCAGCTCGCTGAACACGCCGACGACCTGCGGCCGCCGATCCCCCGGCACCGTCGCGCCGGACGCGCCGAAACCGGTGGTGGTGACCACGGACTCGTCCGGCGTGAGCGAGACGGACACGGCGCAGGAACGATCAATGGTCTCGGCCAGCGGTGCGGTCCACAGCAGCGTCGAGCGCGAGACCACATCCACCCGCCCCGGCCGCTCGTCGGTGTCGGCGACGACCTTCACGACGAACCCGTAGCGTTCCATATCGGCCGACTGCCGCGGCACCGTGGAGACGGCGACACCGCCCTCGGCGGCCAGCGAACTCAGCGCACTACACGGCACGGTCGCCGACAGCGCGGCAGGCGCGTAGGCCACCAACGGAGCCTCGACCCCCGCGACCGCCCCCTGCTGCGGCCAGGACACGGTCGCCGCGTCCACCCGTACCGGCAGGAACGGAATGGCCACCGCCGCCAACACCGCGATCAGCCCCGCGACGATCGCGACGATCCGCGCCCATCCCCCGCGAACTCCCCCGCCGTCCGCCGCCGAAGCATCCTTGGGCGGATGCCCCTGCCGCACGATCGTCTCTACCACGGGGCCCGATAGTAGCCGCGCCCCGAACTCCCTCCCCCTCCGGCCGAACACCGGCCTTCCGGCCGCAGCCGAACCGCCACGACCGCACTACCGACCCCGCACGCCCCGACCCTGAGGAGGGGCCGCCGCGCAGCGGCGGTTCGCGGCGGGTCGCCGGGGGGGGGGCGCGGGGGGGGGGGGGAAGGGGGAAGCCCCCGGGGCGGGCCGCCGGGCCCCCCGGGCGCCCCAGACCACGCGCCCCCCCGCCCCAGAAGAATGCCA
>NZ_JBSGDP010000058.1:0-40148 GCF_053602435.1 Nocardia sp. NPDC004415 | reverse complement strand
ATCGGTGCTGAGGTGTCAGTGCTGTGCCGGGCTGGAGGTGAAGGACCGGAACGAGCGCCGCATGGCGAGGTTCGTGTCGGCGGTCTGCGCGCCAGGCCCTTTCGGCCCGGCGCACCCCGCCTCGGTCCTTCGCTCAGATGCCCGCGGGCACCGGCAGCGCGCCGCGCGCCGCCTCGTAGGCCGCGCCCACCCGGTACAGGCGGTCGTCGGCCAGCGCGGGCGCCATGATCTGCAGACCCACCGGCAGGTCGTCGTCGGCCGACAGCCCCGAGGGCACCGACATGCCGCAGTGCCCGGCCAGGTTGGTGGGCAGCGTGCACAGGTCCGACAGGTACATGGCCAGCGGATCGTTCACCTTCTCGCCCAGCTTCCACGGGGTGAACGGGCTGGTCGGCGAGACCAGCACGTCGACCTGCTCGTAGGCGGCGTCGAAGTCCTGCGCGATCATGGTGCGCACCTTGAGCGCCTGACCGTAGTAGGCGTCGTAGTAGCCCGCCGACAGCGCGTAGGTACCGATGATGATGCGGCGCTTGACCTCCGGGCCGAACCCGGCCTCACGGGTCAGCGACATCACCTGGTCGGCGCTGTGGCTGCCGTCGTCACCGGCGCGCAGGCCGTAGCGCATGGCGTCGAAGCGCGCCAGGTTCGACGACACCTCCGAGGGCATCACCAGGTAGTAGGAGGACAGCGCGTACTCGAAGTTCGGGCACGACACCTCGATCACCTCGGCACCCAGTTCCTTCAGCACCGCGACCGCGGCGTCGAAGGAGGCCAGCACGCCGGGCTGGTAACTGTCGGAATGCAATTCGCGCACCACGCCCACGCGCACACCGCTCAGATCACCGGTGGCACCCTGACGGGCGGCCTCGACGACCGGCGCGACCGGCACCTTGCGCGAGGTGGAGTCGCGCGGGTCGTGCCCGGCGATCACCTCGTGCAGCAGCGCGGTGTCGAGCACCGTGCGACCACACGGGCCGCCCTGGTCCAGCGAGGACGCGCAGGCCACCAGGCCGTAGCGCGAGACGGTGCCGTAGGTGGGCTTCACACCGACCGTCGCGGTGACCGCGGCGGGCTGACGAATCGAGCCGCCGGTGTCGGTGCCGATGGCCAGCGGCGCCTGGAACGAGGCCAGCGCGGCGGCCGAACCACCGCCGGAGCCACCCGGGATGCGGGTGGTGTCCCACGGGTTGCGGGTCGGGCCGTAGGCGGAGTTCTCGGTGGAGGAGCCCATGGCGAACTCGTCCATGTTGGTCTTGCCCAGGATCGGGATGCCCGCGGCGCGCAGCCGCGAGGTGACCGTCGCGTCGTAGGGCGACATCCAGCCCTCGAGAATCTTCGAGGCGCAGGTGGTTGGCATGTCGGTGGTGGTGAAAACGTCCTTGAGCGCCAACGGGACTCCCGCCAGCGGCGAGGCCGGGGTCTCACCGGCGGCGTGCGCGGCGTCGACCACGGCGGCCGCGGCCAGCGCCTCGTCCCCGGCGACGTGCAGGAACGCGTTGAGCTCGCCGTCGACCGCGGCGATGCGATCCAGGTGCGCCTGGGTGACCTCGGTCGAGGACACCTCGCCCGCGTGGATCTTCGCCGCCAGCTCGGCCGCCGACAGCGTGGTCAGCTCGCGCCCACCCGTCTCCCGGCCGCCGCCCCCCACGGAATCGCTACGCGATGCTGAACTCATTCGCCCTCTCCCAGGATCTGCGGGACCAGGAAACGCTGTTCCTCGACGGCGGGCGCCTGGTCCAGCGCCTGCTCGGGGGTCAGACCGGGCACGACCACATCGGGCCTGGTCACATTGGTCGTCGGGTTCGGCGACGCGGTGGCGGGGACGTCGGCGGCGACCTCGGAGATGGTCCGCACGTGGCTGAGGATCGAATCCAGCTGACCGGCGAACTGGTCGAGTTCGGCGTCGGTCAACGCCAGCCGGGACAGCCGGGCGAGGTGAGCGACCTCGTCACGGGAGATTGCGGGCACCGCGGGACCCCTTTCGGCTTCGGTGGGCAGTAGTGGGTACAGCCTATCGAGGACGGTCGGACCGGTCGGACGCACCCACCGCGCACGAAAGTTCGCACTTGTCGCGCGGATGGGGTCATACTTCGAGTCGAGAACCGGCGTACCGGGGTGTAAGTATTGCGTCACCGGGTATTCGTCTCGAACCACCTCGGCCGTCAAGGAAAGGAACGCACGTGTCATACCTGCTCCGCGTGCAACTTCCGGATCGACCGGGAAGCCTCGGTTCCCTCGCGCTCGCGCTCGGTGGCGTCGGCGCCGACATCCTCTCCCTGGACGTGGTGGAGCGCGGCGCCGGTTTCGCGGTCGACGATCTGGTGGTCGAGGTCCCCACCGGCGCGCTGCCCGACACCCTGATCACCGCGGCCGAATCGGTGCGCGATGTGAGCGTCGACTCCATCCGCCCGTACTCCGGCGTCCTCGACACCCACCGTGAGCTCGAGCTGATCGACCAGGTCGCCAGTGCCCGCGACGATCGCTTCCAGGTGCTGGTCGACGGCTGCCCGCGGGTGCTGCGGGTGGGCTGGTCCACCATCATCGGTCTCGGCCCGGCCGGGGCCTACCGCGTGGTCGGCAGCCCGAGCGCGCCGGAGACACAGGCGGGTTCGGCACCGTGGATGCCGCTGGAGAAGCCCATGTGGCTCGACGGCGACGCCGAGTGGGTGCCGCAGATCTGGCGCGACATGGACACGAAACTGGCCGCGGCCCCGCTGGGCAACACCGGCAAGGCGCTGCTGCTGGGCCGCCCCGGCGGTCCCGATTTCCGTCCGTCGGAGGTGGCGCGGCTGGGCTACCTGGCCGGCATCGTCGCCACCGTCCTGAACTGACGCCGCTAGCCCAGCGCCAGGCGCATCACGTGCAGCCGCAACCCGTCCGGGGTGGACCAATTGCGTTCCGGCACAGCGACGAAGCCCAGCCGCTCGTAGATGCGGTGCGCGTCGACCATGGTCGCCATGGTGGTCAGCGCGACGGCGGTGTGCCCGCCCGCCCGCGCCCGCTCGATCACCGCGCGCACCAGCGCGGTCCCCGCACCGAGGCCGCGGGCCCGCTTCGCGACGGCGAGCATGCGGAATTCGAGTTCACCCGGTAGCGCGATCTCGGCGTACGGGGTGCCGGGCTCGGCGATGGTGAGCGAGCCGGCGACCTGCTCGTCGTGGACGGCGACCAGGACCTGCGCCGCGTCGGCGCGATGGGTGACGTCACCGAGCTCGGTGACGTAGCCGTCCTCGGGGGAGACATAGCCGTCGCCGACGTAGACATCGACGGTGAGGGCGGAGATCGCGTCGTATTCGCTGGGGTGTGCGGTGCGGATCTCCAGGCCGGAGCCGGGGGTGGGGGCTGACGAACCGTGCATCATCGCATGATCCCACCCCGGCCCCTGTGAGCTCGCCCTCACCCGGAAATCAGGACCGCGGTGAGCTCGGTGTCACGACCCCAGATAGGGCCGCAGACCCGGGTGATCCGCGATCCACTTGTCCGGGTTGCGCGGCGGGTAGGCGACGACGAGCTGGTCACCGATCGCGGGCCAGTGCGCCGCGTCCCAGGCGAAGCGCCGGTAGACCACGGCCCCGGTGACCGAGGGCCCGGTGATCGTGCCGGTGATGGTGACGTAGTGCTCGCCGGTCATGGCGGGCAGCGGGCTCACGCCGGTGACGTAGAGCGAGCCGTGCTCGAGCTGCGCGCCCCCGCCCTTGCCCGCGCGGGCGGCGAGCACGGCGCCGATCGTCACGGCCAGCATCGTCACCATGGCCGCCGCCATCACCACTTCGAGCATGTCCCCATGCTAGGCGCGCTCAGAGCGGGGTCAGTTCGCTGACCCCGGCGTCCCGGCGCAGCTGCCACACCGCGGTCCTGGTGCGCTGCGAGCGCCCGTTGCCCCGGTCGATGAGGGCCCGGTCGGCGGTGGTGTAGAGCAGTTGCGCGCCGCGCGCGTTGGTCTCCGGGTTCTGGAACAGCTGCACCAGCCGGTCGGTCTCCTCCACGGGCAGCCCGGCACCCAGGTCGTCGACGGCGAGCACCTGACCGGTGTCGAGGGCTTCGAGCATCGCGGGCAGCACCCGCAGCAGCGCCCGGGTGGCGGTGGACTCGTCGGACAGTTCGAAGGGCACGTCGATGCCCTCGTGCACCAGGCTCAGCCCGGCGCCGCGCCGGTCGACCATGCGGCGGTAGAGCGCGTCGCGGGCCGCGCGCAGGGTGCTCAGTTCGCGTTCGACCAGGATCGGGTCGGCGCCGCCCTGATCGAATTGTGCTGCCAGCGCGCCGATCTCGGCGTCGAGGTCACGCAGGTAGTCGGCGTACATGGGGTCGTGTTCGGCGACGAGCAGATCCTCGATGCCCAGGTCGGCGCTGCGCAGCAGCATGAGCAGCCGGGCGGCGTTGTCGCCCGAGCGGGAGATGTGGCTGCCCAGGTCGTGGGCGAGCGCCTCGGTGGAGATCTCGCCCTGCTGCACCCGCAGGTTGGTGGCGAACCAGCGGTAGGCGGGCACCAGCGCCTCGGCGTAGAGCTGCCCGGCCAGGCTCAGCAGCAGCGCGTTGGGCCGCACCAGCGGCACCAGCGCCGCGACACCGTAGCGGGCCGGCTCGAACATCGGCCCGATCTTCACCTCGTCGCCGCTGCGCTCGAACACGATCCGCTTGCGCGAACGCGGATGCGTGTACAGCCATTCGGCGATCACATCGGCGCTGTCGAGCCGGAACCCGTAGGTGTAGGGCACCCCCTCGGCGACGAACCCCGCGACGAATTCCGAAGGCCGGTCGGCGAATCCGAGATGCGGCCGCCGCACCGGCCCCGCGTACGGGTCCCACCCGCTCACCGAGTTCAGCACCGCGTCGCGCATGTGCGCCAGCGCGTCCACCAGCCCGGTCTTGCCCGCCGCCGCCACCCCGTGCACCGCTGTCACCGGCACGGCCAGCGGACTGCCCGTGCCCTTGCTGAGGCGCAACTGCTGCGCCTCGGCCAGCGATCCGTGATTGGTCACTTGAAAACTGCGCAGCAAAGGTTCGCCTCTCCGAGATTCCCGTCGAGACTAAGCGACGGCGGGTGCCCGGCGCCGGACGTGCTAGCGGCTCAGGTCCCGGAACCGCCGCGCGGCCAGCGGGAAGAACACCGCGACCAGGACCACCGGCCAGGCCACCGCCAGCAGTTCCGCGTGCTCGGCCGCCCACGAGTCACCGGCCGCGACCGGATTGCCGAACAGGCCACGCACCGCGGTGGCCGTGGCCGACAACGGGTTCCACGCCACCACCGTGCCCAGCCAGGACGGCATCGACTCCGGCGAGGCGATGGCATTGGACAGGAAGGCGACCGGCCAGACCAGGATCTGCACGGTCTGCACCAGCTCCGGCTTGCCCGCGACCATGGCCAGATAGATGCCCAGCCACAGCATCGCGAACCGGAGCAGCAGCAGGAGCCCGACCGCCCCGAGGAACGCGCCGGTGCCCGCCTCCCAGCGCCAGCCGACCGCGTACCCGGCCACGATCATGACGGCCAGCCCCACCACCGATTGCAGCATGTCGGCGATGCTGCGCCCGACCAGCACCGCCGCCGAGGTCATCGGCATCGAGCGGAACCGATCGATCACGCCCTTGTTCAGGTCCTGGGTGACCGCGAGCATGGTCGACTCGAGCCCGAAGGCCATCGTCATCGCCAGCATGCCCGGCACCAGGTAGTCGGTGAACTCGCCGTCGATCCCCCGCCCACCGCCGATCAGGTAGGTGAACATCAGCAGCAGCATCACCGGGAAGACCAGGCCGACGGCCAGTTGCACGGGTTGGCGGGCCCAGTGCGCCAGTTCGCGCCGGGTCATCGTCCAGGAGTCCGCGACCGCCCAGATCGGCGCCGGGTTGTTCGGGTGGGTCGTGCTCATGCCGCGTTCTCCTCGGTCAGGTGCAGGAATACCTCGTCGAGCGTGGGCCGCCGCACGGCGATGTCCTCCGGTTCGATGCCATGGGCCGCCAAGGTCTGGACGGCTTCGGTCAGTGCCGCCATCCGGTCGGTCACCGCGACGCTGACCAGGCGGCGATCCGCGTCCACCACCGCCTCGCCGGACAGCAGCGAGGCGGCGAGGGTCAGCTGGGTGGGGTCGTGCAGGACCACGTCGAGGCGGTCTCCGCCGGTCCTGGACTTCAGTGCGTCGGCGGTGCCCTCCGCGACGACCCGGCCCCGGTCGATCACCGAGATCCGGTCGGCCAGCTGGTCGGCCTCCTCCAGGTACTGCGTGGTGAGCAGCACCGTGGTGCCGCCGTCGACCAGGGAGCGCACCGAGTTCCACACCTCGGTGCGGCCGCGGGGATCGAGCCCGGTGGTCGGCTCGTCCAGGAACAGCACCCACGGTTCGGAGATGAGCGAGGCCGCGAGGTCGAGCCTGCGGCGCATCCCGCCGCTGTAGTGCGCGACGGCCTTGCGGCCGGTGTCGGCCAGCCCGAAGCGGGCCAGCAGCTCGTCGGCCCGCACGCCCGCCCGGCGCGCGCCCAGGTGGTAGAGGCGCCCGAACATCTCCAGGTTCTGCCGCCCGCTGAGTTCCTCGTCGACGGCGGCGTGCTGACCGAGCAGCCCGATCCGGGTGCGCACCTGCTCCGCGTGCTGCCGCACGTCGATGCCGGCCACCTCGACCAGCCCCTCGTCCGGGCGCAGCAGCGTCGACATCACCCGCACCGCCGTGGTCTTGCCCGCGCCGTTCGGGCCCAGGATCGCGTGCACGGTCCCGGACTCGACGGTGAGATCGAGGCCGTCGAGGGCCTGTTTGTCGCCGTATCTCTTGCGTAGTCCCTGCACGACGATCGCCTGCTCGTGGTCGGTCACTGCACCCCTCCATCACTCGCTGATCAAGTTTGACTAGACGGCCAAGGTACGGCGCTCGGCTCGATTAGTCAAACTTGAATACTGCTACATTGATCAAACTTGACCAGAAGGGAGACCCCATGTCCGCCATCCGCCTGCTGGTCCTTGGCGCGGTCCGCCAGCACGGACGGGCGCACGGCTACCAGGTGCGCAACGACCTGGAATTCTGGGGCGCGCACGAGTGGTCCAACGCCAAACCCGGCTCGATCTACCACGCCCTCAAGCAGATGGCCAAGCAGGGACTGCTCATCGAGCACGAGGTGGCACCGAGCACCGCGGGCGGTCCGCCGCGGGTCGAGTACGAGATCAACGACCGCGGCACCGAGGAGTTCTTCACCCTGCTGCGCGAGGCGCTGAGCTCCTACGACCAGAAGATGGACATGCTCTCGGCGGCCATCGGCTTCATCGTCGACCTCCCCCGCGAGGAAGCGCTCGCCCTGCTCGAGCAGCGCATCGCGGGCCTGGGCCGATGGCGCGATTCGGTCACCGAGTACTACACCCCCGAGGACGGTCCCGGTCAGCTCGGGCACATCGGCGAGATCATGAACATGTGGGTCGACTCCGCCGACAGCGAAGCCACCTGGACCCGCGGGCTGATCGACCGGATCCGCGACGGTGCCTACGTCTTCGCCGGTGAGGGCGAGCCATTCGTCGGTGTCCTCGCCGACGACGAACCGAACCCGTTCGCCACCGGACCGCACCCGGCCGACGACCGCTAGCCGGTCCCCCGTCCCGTCATGGGCGCGCGGGTCCGGCGCGGACGCACTAGCATGCTGGGCAGCCGCGGCCGCCCGGCCTGCGGTATCCGGATCGGTGACGAGAATGGGTGCGCGAGATGGCAGTTCGGGTGATGGTTCGCGGGGTTGTCGTCGCGGCGGTGACGGCGGGTGCGCTGGTGCCCGCGGCGCTGGTCACGGCACCGGCGGCGGTGGCCGACCCGTGCCCGAACGGGACCGCGCGGGTGTTCCTCGGCAACTCGACGAACTCCTGTCAGGGCGCCGGGTCGGTGTCCTATACCGAGGCACCGGTGTCGAAGGTGTGCTCGATGTCGGGGACGGACGTGGCCGTCGACATCCAGACCAATATCAAGAAGCGGCCCACCCGCCATGTCGAGATCAGCAACGGACAGTGCTCGACCTTCGACATGAAGACGCAGATCGGCAACACCGTCACCGTCACCCCGAACTGAGCGGGCGCTACTCGGTGGGCTCGGCGGCGGGAGCGACCGACTCGGGTCCACCGTCCAGCAGCCGGCGGAAGCCGTCCTCGTCGAGGATCGGCACGCCCAGTTCCTCGGCCTTGGCCGCCTTGGAGCCCGGCGCGTCACCGATCACCACGAACGCCGTCTTCTTCGACACCGATCCCGCCGCCTTGCCGCCGCGCACCAGGATCGCCTCCTTGGCGCCGTCGCGGGTGAAGCCCTGCAGCGAGCCGGTGACCACGATGGACAGGCCCTCGAGGGTGCGTTCGATGGTCTCGTCGCGTTCGTCTTCCATCCGCACGCCCGCCGCGCGCCACTTGCCGACGATCGCCTGATGCCAGTCGACGCTGAACCACTCCACCACCGCCGCGGCGATGGTGGGCCCGACGCCGTCGGTGGCCGAGAGTTCCTCCACCGTCGCGGATTCGACGCGCTCGAGGCTGCCGAACTCCGCGGCCAGCGCCCGCGCCGCGGTCGGTCCCACATGGCGGATCGACAGCGCGACCAGCACCCGCCACAGCGGCCGGTCCCTCACCGCGCTCAGGTTCTCCAGCAGGCGGTGCCCGTTCTGGGTGAGCAGGCCCTTCTGATTGGTGAACAGCGGGACACCGAGTAATCGCCGCTCGTCGAGGTCGAACAGGTCGCCCTCGTCGGTGATGGCGCCGAAGCGCAGCAGGGCGTCGGCGGCCTTGTCACCGAGCGCCTCGATGTCGAAGGCGCCGCGCCCGGCCAGGTGGAAGACCCGTTCGCGCAACTGCGCGGGGCAGTGCCGCTGGTTGGGGCAGCGGATGTCGACATCGCCCTCCTTCTCCGGTGCCAGTTCGGTGCCGCAGTCCGGGCAGTGGGTGGGCATGACGAAGGCGCGCTCGGTGCCGTCCCTGGTGTCCACCACCGGACCGAGCACCTCGGGGATCACATCGCCGGCCTTACGGATGGTGACCGTGTCCCCGATGAGCACGCCCTTGCGGACCACCTCCGAGGCATTGTGCAGCGTCGCCATCGACACCGTGGACCCGGCGATCGACACCGGTTCCATCACCGCGAACGGCGTGACGCGGCCCGTCCGGCCCACATTGACCTCGATGTCGAGCAGCGTGGTGGTGGCCTCCTCGGGCGGGTACTTGTAGGCGATGGCCCAGCGCGGCGCGCGCGAGGTGGAACCGAGACGGCGTTGCAGGGCCGTCTGGTCGATCTTGATCACCTGCCCGTCGATCTCGTGCTCGATGTCGTGGCGGTGTTCGCCCCAGTAGGCGACCCGCTCGATCACCGCGTCGATGCCCTGGACCAGGCGGGTGTGCGCCGAGACCGGCAGGCCCCAGGCGGTGAGCGCCTGGTAGGCCTCGTGCTGGGATTCCGGGCGATACCCATCGATCCGGCCGAAGCCGTGACAGATCATCCGCAGCCTGCGCTGGGCGGTGATCGCCGGGTTCTTCTGCCGCAGCGAGCCCGCGGCGGTGTTGCGTGGATTCGCGTACGGCGGTTTGCCTTCCGCGACGATCTGGGCATTGAGGGTCGCGAAGTCCTCGAGCCGCAGGTAGACCTCGCCGCGCACCTCGAGCAGCGCGGGGATCGGGAACTGTTCGCTCGGGGCGAGTTCGGCGGGGATGTCGGAGATGGTGCGGGCATTGAGGGTGACGTCCTCGCCGGTGCGCCCGTCGCCGCGGGTCGCCCCGCGCACCAGCTTGCCGTGCTCGTAGACCAGATTCAGCGCGACACCGTCGATCTTGACCTCGCACAGATACCGCAGATCGGCCCCCGCCTCCGCCTCGACCCGGCTCGCCCACGCCCGCAGCTCGTCGTAGTCGAAGACATTGTCCAGCGAGAGCATCCGCTCGAGATGGTCGACCGCGGTGAACTCCGTGGCGAACCCGCCACCGACCAGCTGGGTCGGCGAATCGGGCGTGCGCAGATCGGGATGGGCGTCTTCGAGCGCCTGCAACTCACGCAGCAGCAGATCGAACTCACCGTCACTGATGATCGGCGCGTCCCGCACGTAGTACCGGAACTGGTGCTCGCGCACCTGCTCGGCCAGCTCCTGCCACCGCACCCGCTGCTCACCGGTCGCCCCGGCGACCTCCACACCCGTCGAAACCCCACTGTCGCTCACCCGTCGAACACTAGCCGAGCCCACCGACACTTCCGGCCACCGTTCCCGCACTTCGCAGCCCTATTCGGGCCCGATCACCGCGAGCCGGGGGAAGTACGTGCGATACCTGGCGACGTCCCGCGTGAGCAACTGATACCCGCTGACGGCGGCATGCGCGCCGATGTAGAAATCCGGCAGCGGCGACCGCTTGTCACCACCTCGACGCCGATAGGCGAGAAACGCCTTCGCGGCCAGGAACCCCGCGTCCCAGGGCAGCGGCTCGCGATCGAACAACTCCGGCGACAGCGCGGAATCCAACGCCTCCTTGGTCGCGTAGCCGAGCGAGACCTCGGCGTAGATGAGCGGATTGATCACCACCCGGCCCGCGTTCCGCGCCGCCGCCAGGGCCGAGGCCGACCACTGTTCCCAGGTCGGGTCGCCGTCGAGGATATCGATGAGCACGCACGTGTCGACCAGGGTCGCGCGCCGCAGCGCGGTGACGGACTCAGTCACGCAGCAGATCCATGATCTGGTCGGTCGTCAGACCGCCGACATCGGGATTGTCGAATCGATGCCGCCGCATCTGGCGCACGAGACGTTCGCCGGGACTGTCCGCACCGCCGCGGACCACGATGCGCAAGGCGCCGCCGTCCTCGACCACATCGAGTTCGTCACCCTCCCGCAGGTTGAATTTCGCCCGTAGCTCGGCGGGAATGGTGACCTGCCCGTTCGCGTTCATCCGCACGTCGGCCTCCCTCTATTAGACAGCTCTCTATTAGAGGATAGCGCGGGCGGCGGTCAGTCGGCGGTGATGGAGTCCGGGTCTTCGGTGAGGGCGCGGGCGGCTTCGGTGAGGAGGGTGAGGGTCTGGCGGGACCAGGGGAGGGTGGCGGTGGCCAGGCCGCAGGTGGGGGTGATCAGGATCTGTTCGGTGAGGAGGCGGCGGGGGAAGCCGAGGCGGTCGACGAGGCGGACGCCGGGTTCGGCCACGGTGCGCCAGGTGGGCGGGGTGGCCGGGGCGACGGTGGGGGCGAGGCCGAGGGCGACCTTCTTGCCCGCGTCGAGGATCTCGCCGAGGGGGTCGAGGTCGGCGGTGGTGATGGTCGTGGCGTCGAAGGAGATGCCCGCGGCGGCGGTGCGGCCCAGGGTGGTGAGGGCGGGACGGGACGCGCAGGTGTGCAGCAGGACCGGCGCCGACTGGGCGGTGATCACGGTGTCGAGCAGGTGCAGGGCGTCCGGTTCGGGGAGGGCGCGAATGGTGTTGAGGATGCTGGGGCCCTGGAGAGAGCCGTCGAGGACGGTGGTGAGCCGGGGTTCGTCCAGCTGCACGATCACCTCGGCACCGAGCCGCCTGCGGACCTCGGCGGCATGCCGGGCCAGCCCCTCGGCGAGGGATTCCGACAGATCGCGCACCGCACCGGAATCGGTGAGCACGCGGTGCCCGCCGGGCAGTTCGACCTCGGCCGCCAGCGTGAGCGGACCGGCGGACTGGATTTTCACCACCCGGCCGGTGCCCGCGAGACCCGCTGTCTCCCAAGCCTCTTCGATCGCGTCCAGGTCGACATTGAGCAGATCCCTGGCGCGCCGCGACACCGCACCGGGCCGCGCGGCCAGCCGGTAGCCCCGGGTGGTCGAGTCGAAGCGCAGGTCGACCAGCAGTGCCGAGACCCGCCCGATCATGTCGGCCCCGATCCCCCGCTCCGGCAGCTCGACCAGGTGCGGCAGCGCGGGCAGTTCGCCGATGATCGTCGCGGCGGCCTCGCGCGCGTCGGTGCCGGGCCAGGAGCCGATGCCGGTGGCCATGCCGCCGGTCAGCAGGTCGACGGGCTCCGGTGCGGCGACCTCCCGCGAGTTCTCGCTTCGCCACAATGCCACGCGCTCAACACCTTTCGACTGGACGGCCACGCACGGTCCCGGTGGGTCCGTACTGTGCGGCCCGTGTGCGCCGGTCAGGCGACACTCGCGACCACTGTTCGCTATCTTGCCCGCACCCGACCGGCGCGTCCCGACCGACCACGCCCCCGGCACCCGACGACCGCGCCCGTCAGAGGAAGGTTCAGGCCGAGGCGTCGACCGTGTCCGCGATGGCTCCGGAGCGCTCGGTGCCGTTGATCGTGCCACTGCCGACGACGGTGTCCCCACCCTCGGCATCCGGCAGATACAGCACGATCGCCTGCCCCTTCGCGACACCGCTGAGCGGCTCCCGCAGCCGGGCCACCAGCCCCTCGCCCACGGGCTCGACGACGGCGGGTGCGGTGCCGCCGTGCGCGCGCACCTGCACCACGCACTCGACCGGCCCGTCCGGACGGAGGCCGGAGGTCCAGATCGCCCGGTCGGCCGTGACGACGTCGACCTGCAGGTCTTCGGCCGAACCGACCTTCACCGTGCCCGACTCTGGATCGATCCCGGTGACATAGCGCGGCTTGCCGTCGGCGGCGGTGTGGGTCAGCCCCAGGCCCTTGCGCTGGCCCACGGTGAACCCGTGCACGCCCTCGTGCTCACCGAGCACCGTGCCGTCGGCGTCGACCAGCGCGCCCGGCCGGATACCGATCTTGGCGCCGAGGAAGGCGCGGGTGTCCCCGGAGGGGATGAAGCAGATGTCGTGGCTGTCGGGCTTGTTCGCCACCGCCAGACCCCGCTCGGCGGCCTCCTCGCGGATGCGCGGCTTGGGCGTGTCACCGACCGGGAACATCGCGCGCGCCAGCTGCTCGGCGGTGAGCACCGCGAGCACATAGGACTGGTCCTTGTCGGCGTCGACCGCGCGGCGCAGCACGCCGTCGGCGAGCCGGGCGTAGTGCCCGGTGACCACGGCGTCGAAGCCCAGCGCGGCGGCCCGGTCGGCCAGGGCGGAGAACTTGATCTTCTCGTTGCAGCGCAGGCACGGGTTCGGCGTCTCCCCCGCGGCGTAGGCGGCGACGAAGTCGTCGATCACGTCTTCCTTGAAGCGGTCCGCGAAATCCCAGACGTAGAACGGGATTCCGAGCACGTCGGCCGCGCGGCGCGCGTCCCCGGCGTCCTCCTTGGAACAGCATCCGCGCGACCCGGTGCGCAGTGTGCCCGGATTCGCCGACAGCGCCAGATGCACGCCGACCACCTCGTGACCGGCGTCCACGGCCCGCGCCGCGGCCACCGCCGAATCGACACCACCACTCATCGCGGCGAGAACTCGCATCAGGCACCTCCTCTAGCGCCGGCCAGGCCCGCGGCCCTGGCCCTGTCGATGACCTGCGGCAGCACGGTCAGCAGTGCGTCGATATCGGCCCCGGTCGAGGTGTGACCGAGGGAGAACCGCAGCGAACTGCGCGCCTGCCACGGCTCCACCCCCATCGCGATCAACACGTGACTGGGCGAGGCGACGCCCGCGTTGCAGGCCGAGCCGGTCGAACATTCGATCCCGGCGGCGTCGAGCAGCATCAGCAGCGAGTCGCCCTCGCAACCGGGGAAAGTGAAATGGGCGTTGCCGGGCAGCCGGGAATCGCCGGCAGGACCGTTGAGCACGGCCTCCGGCACCGCCGCGCGCACCCCCGCGATCAGCCGGTCGCGCAGCTCCCCCAGCCGGGCGGCACTCGCGGGCAGCTCGGTGACCGCCTCGCGCAGGGCGGCGGCCAGCCCGACCGCCGCGGCCACGTCCGAGGTACCCGAGCGCAGATCACGTTCGTGGCCGCCACCGTGCACCAGCGGCACGCACGGCACCTGCCTGCCCAGCAGCAGCACGCCGATCCCGTGCGGGCCGCCCACCTTGTGCCCCGCCACGCTCAGCGCCGACAGCCCGCTCGCCGCGAAGTCCACCGGCAGCTGGGTCACCGCCTGGATCGCGTCGCTGTGCATCGGGACGCCGAATTCCGCGGCGACCGCGGCCAATTCGGCGATCGGCTCGACGGTGCCCACTTCGTTGTTGGCCCACATCACGCTGACCAGCGCCACCTCGTCGGCGTGCGCGGCGAGCTCGGCCCGCAACACCTGCGGATCGACCACCCCGTCGGCGTCCACCGGCAGCCAGCTGACCTGCGCGCCCTCGTGCTGCTCGAGCCACTCCACCGCGTCGAGCACAGCGTGGTGCTCGACCGCGCTGGTGACGATGCGGGTGCGTCGCGGATCAGCGTCGCGCCGCCCCCAGAAGATCCCCTTGACGGCCAGATTGTCGCTCTCGGTCCCGCCGGAAGTGAAGATCACCTCCGAGGGCCGCGCCCCCAGATCCGCCGCGATCGACTCACGCGCCTCCTCCAGCGCCCGCCGCGCCGCCCGCCCCGACCCGTGCAACGACGAGGCATTCCCGACCGCGCCCAACGCAGCCGTCATCGCCTCGACAGCGGCGAACAGCATCGGAGTGGTCGCCGCATGATCGAGGTAGACCGTTGTGGGCGCTCCGCTGACCGGACCCGAATAAGCCGACTTCATGACCGACAAAGCCTATACCACCGCTGACCTGGTCATCTTCCGGGTACACCCCAGCTTTCTACGATTTGCACAGCTTTCTCAACACGTGTATCACCTATCCGCATTCCCGGATCGGGGACGAAGACGTCGGCGAAACGCCGTCCTCTCGACCGTCGCCATGCACCGCAAAGGTGGACCCAGCACGGGGAAGGGGTCGACGACAACCGTTCGCTACCGAGGGTGGCTGCCATGTCCCGTCGAGGATGGTCCGGTCTGGCCAATACGCACGGAGGTAGATCGAGAATTCGTCGTCGGGCGCAGGCAGCCAGTTCGACAGCAACTCGGCTTCGGTGGGTGCGGGGCCGCCGACGGTCAGGGTCAGCGAACCATCACCGCTGTAGTTCAGGTCCTGGTTCTTGGTGCCCAGCGAGTACCGATCGAGATCGTTGGGGTGGAAGAAGTGGTGTTTGTTGTAGACGGTCAGTGACCAGAACCCCTGCACCGGTGGCAGCTCACCGGACGGGAACCGCACGGTGTAGGTGTTCGCGCCGTGCAGCCGTTGACCGGATTCGTCCAAATCCTGGTAGTAGTAGGCGGTTTCGTTCGCAGTGTTGACGAAGATGTTGGACTTGCCGATCGCGGTACGTGACAGGTAGTCGGTGCCGAACGCGGCACCGTTGCGTTGAGTGGTCCAATGATGCGGCGCGGGTAGTCCGATATTGCGGAACTCGAACAACTGAGTGACCACGCCGTCGGTCTCGACCGCGGTCCCGCGCCGGTTGTGCAGGTTCACCAGCGGCCACCCCCACAGATAGGCGGCACGACCGATCGCGCTCGCATACTCCGGCGTCACCCTCGGACCATCGAACCCGCCGATACCCGAGATCAGGGCTTCCTCTCGCTCGCGGACGACAACAACCCAACCGGACGGTAAGCCGTGCCGCCGCCTCACCGGCTCATCCGATATGGGTGAACTCGGCCGCACCGTGTCGATGTCACCGCTGTGCGCCACCTGCTGTCGGACGGTAGCCCGGCAGCGCCGGCGCACCACCTGCCACACGCAATTCAGCCGACTCGCTCGAGGTCCTACCCGATCGGGAGACGATCCCGATCCGGGAAGTCGGGCGCGAGTTCGGGAGGGTCGATGCCCTCGGTCGACCGTTGCTCCCGCCTGGCCCGCAGGTAGCGGTCGACCAGAACACAGCACATCACGATCAACAGCAGTGTCCAGCCGAAGGTCGCACGGGAGTACTCGAGGTTGCGGCCGAAGGCGGGCCAGCGGAACAACAGCCAGGTCTCGTAGCTGATGAAGCCGAAGACCGCCAGCCACGCGGGCCAGTTCCGCAGCAGCGAGCTGCGCATCACCACGGTGAGCAACAGCGGGAACAGGAACATCGAGTAGTACTGCTGGCCCAGGGAACTCAGGACGAACTCGCCGGTGAGCAGAACACCGGAGACCGTGGTGACGAAGAACAGTTCCTGCTCACGGTAGTAGCGCCACAACAACCAGAGGCTGATCACGACCGTCGCCGCCAACAGCACCCGGACCGCCAGGATCGCCCCCGCGGGAATGTCGTAGTAGACGCCGAACCCCGACAGCGAGGAGTTGTAGTAGTCACGCACGGCCAGGCTGTAGGGCAGGTTGTGCACGAAATAGTGACCGGGGTCGGCGGCCAACGGCCACGCGATCGCGGTCGCCGCGACCGGCAGCACCGCGGCCACCACGACCGTGGACCATTGCCTGCGTACGACCGGAAGCAGCAGCAGTGGCGCGAGAATCGGTTTGATCGCGATCGTCAGCCCGAGCACGACACCGGCGGCGATATCGCGGCGCCGCAGCAGCAACAACAGGAACCCGACCTCGGCGAGGAAGAACAAACCGTTGACATTGCCGAAGGTCAGCGTGTTGACCAGGGCCTCGGACAGGAACAGCGCGAAGTAGGCCACCGGCGCCAGCGGGGACCGCAGGCTGTAGCCGAACATCCGCAACAGCAGGTACACGGCCAGGATCGCCGCGAACAGATTCAGCAACAGGAACACGGTGCGTCCGGTGGCCTCGTCGAACAGTGCCATCGGCGCGAGCAACAGCGTGCCCCCGGGCGGATACAGGTAGTGCGGGTCCACCGAGGACAGGTTCGCGGTGTAGACCGGCTCGTGCCGCACGAACGCCGCCAGCGCGGTGTAGACCGGTTTGAAGTCGTTGGTGTGATGGCCCGGCAAGGCCTTGTAGTAGACCATGTCCACCACCGTGACCAGCGCCAGCGGCCACATGATCAGCTGCACAACCCGGCCCGGGGTGAGTTCGCCCGGGTCGAGCAACCTGCGCAGCACTGTCACCGGAGGTGACCGGTCAGCTGGGGGATCGCGTTCACCACGTGCTGGGCCCAGATCGCCTCCCCGATCCAGGTGAACGCCCAGCCACCCCGGCCACGGTGGAGCTTGCCCAAGATCAGGCCGGTGTGTGTACGCGCCGTCGACAAGTCGACCCGCGCGAGTTCGGCGCCGGTGACGTTGTCGGTGACGTGGCAGAAGCCGTTGCTGATCTGGTCGAGTCCCTGCCCGCTGTAGCAGGTCACCACGAACACCACGGACGTGATCTCGGCCCCGATCCGGGTCAGATCGACCACGATGACCTCGTTGTCACCGTCGCCGTCGCCGGTGACGCTGTCGCCGAGGTGGCGCATCGCGCCGTCGCGTGAGTTCAGTTGCTCGTGGAAAGCGACATCGGTCAACCGCTCACCGGCGAAGGCCAACGCGGCCGCGTTGAGATCGATCTCGACAGCGCGGCGGCCGAAGAGCCCACCCCTGCGGGCCGGGTCCCATCCCAATCCCACGGTGACGTGCGCGAGTGAGCCGTGGCCGGTAGAAGCGACAACGCCTGTCATACAGTGCTCCTCGATGAGCGGTCGGTCGTGCGTTCGATGGTCGGCGAGTCGTCACCGGTGTTGATAGATGTCGGGTACTCCGTCGCCGTCCTCGTCCCGGGTCTCGGTCTCGGCGATCGCGCGGTAGACCCGGTTACGGGCACGCAGGACCACGGTGGCGAGGACGGCGGCGATGACGGTGCCGACCAGCACGCCGATCCGGACGTGATCGCCCCGCAGGTGATCGCCGGTGAAGGCGAGTTCGCCGACCAGCAGTGACACCGTGAATCCGATCCCGCCGAGCAGCGCGACCCCGGCCACATCGACCCACGCCAGTTCCGCGTCGAGTTCGGCGCGCGTGAGCCGTGCGGTCAGATATGTCGTCGCGGTGATCCCGATCAGTTTGCCCGCCACCAGACCGACCAGGATGCCGATGGTCACCCGGTCGCCGAGTGAGTCACCGAGCCCGCTCAAACCCCCGATGGTGACACCCGCGGCGAAGAAGGCGAAAACCGGAACCGCGAAGCCGGCCGACAGCGGTCTGATCCGGTGCTCGAAGCGTTCGGCCAATCCCTGATCGGCTTGTTCGCCCGGCTTGGCCAGGACCGGCACGGTGAAACCGAGAATCACTCCGGCGACGGTCGCGTGCACGCCGGACTGATGGACGAGCCACCACGCCAGCAGCGCCAAGGGAATCAGCAGCCACGGCGTCCGGATCCGACGCTGTACCGCGAGCGCGAACAGTGCGATCGGCACGATGGCCAGGCCCAGGTACGGCAGGTCGAGTTCACCGGTGTAGAAGACTGCGATGACCGTGACGGCGAGCAGATCGTCGACCACCGCGAGGGTCAGCAGAAACGTGCGCAACGCCGCGGGCAGGTGCGTGTTGATCACCGCGAGGACCGCCAGCGCGAAGGCGATGTCGGTCGCGGTCGGGATCGCCCAACCGTTGAGCGCGCCGTCGGCGCCGCCCCGGTTGATCAGCGCGTAGATCAGCGCGGGCACCGCCATACCGCCGACCGCGGCCACCACCGGAAGCGCCGCGCGGCGCGGGTCACGCAGGTCTCCGGCGACGAACTCACGTTTGAGTTCGAGGCCGACGACGAAGAAGAAGATCGCCAGCAGACCGTCGGCCGCCCATTGGCTCAGCGTGAGGTCCAGGTGCAGCGCCGAAGGACCGAGCCGCAAGTCACGCAACGCGGTGTAGGAGTCGGCCCACGGAGTATTGGCCCAGACCAGGGCGATCACGGCCGCGACCATCAGCAGCACCCCGCCCACGGTTTCGCGGCGCAGAACCGAGGCGATCCGGCGTGATTCCGGCCAGCTGCCCCGGGCCAGGATCGTGTGGCGTGGCGCGGAACTCATCGCAGCGACCTCACGCGGTCAGCACGCAGCGCGAGGGGACTGGAATGGGGAGATAGTCGTCGTAACACTATGGGTACCCGTCGCCGATCGAACCCGGCTCGACGTGTTCGAGACGGGTTGCCGACCAGACTTCCCGGCGCACCTGGGTGTAAAGATGCCGTAGAGAACACCCTCACCGCAAACCGGACGCCGCGAGCGGGCCCGCGAACACGCGGAAACCTAGGGCCCCCGACAGCAACTCTACCCTCTCGTGAGGGTAGAGTTCGTGCTCGGTCGAAGGGCAACGCCGAGTTCGGGTGCACTGTAGTGCGCGTGATGCAGGAAACGGAGCATGGTGAGGACAACACATCGATCCGCCGACGGCGGATCGGTCCGGCACGCATTACGCAACCCGAGGCGACTCGCGACCGAGGTACTCGCCGGTCTGGTGGTCGCGCTCGCACTGATCCCGGAGGCGATCTCGTTTTCGATCATCGCCGGCGTGGATCCTCGTGTAGGGCTGTTCGCGTCCTTCACGATGGCTGTGACGATCGCTGTCACCGGCGGTCGCCGGGCGATGATCTCCGCGGCCACGGGAGCGGTCGCGTTGGTGATCGCTCCTGTGGTGCGCGAGCACGGCTTGGACTACCTGATCGCCACGGTCATCCTGGCCGGTGTCCTGCAGATCGCGTTGAGCGTGGCCGGTGTCGCCCGGCTGATGCGGTTCATCCCGCGCAGTGTGATGGTCGGCTTCGTCAACGCCCTGGCCATCCTCATCTTCACCGCGCAGATCCCCCACCTGCTGGACGTGCCCTGGCTGGTCTATCCCATGGTCGCCATCGGCATCGTGATCATGATCTTCCTGCCCAAGTTGTCGACCGTAGTCCCGGCGCCGCTGGTCGCGATCGTGCTACTCACCACCGCGACCATCGTGTTCTCCCTCGACATCCCCGACGTGGGCGACGAAGGCGAGTTGCCGTCGAGCCTGCCGACCTGGCTGATCCCGAACGTCCCCTTCACCATCGACACGCTGAAGATCATCGCCCCGTACGCGCTGGCGATGGCCCTGGTCGGGCTGCTCGAGTCGTTGATGACGGCCAAGCTGGTCGATGACATCACCGACACCCACTCGGACAAGACCAGGGAGGGCTGGGGCCAGGGCGTGGCCAATGTGGTGACCGGCTTCTTCGGCGGCATGGGTGGCTGCGCGATGATCGGCCAGACCATGATCAATGTGAAGTCCTCCGGCGCCCGCACCCGGATCTCGACGTTCCTGGCCGGAGCGTTCCTGCTGATCCTGGTCGTCGGGCTCGGCGACGTGGTCGCGTTGATCCCGATGGCCGCGCTGGTCGCGGTGATGGTCATGGTCTCGGTCGGCACCTTCGACTGGCATTCGATCGCGCCGAAGACCCTGCGGCGCATGCCGATTGCCGAAACCACCGTGATGGCGGTCACCGTCGCGGTCACCGTGGCCACACACAACCTCGCCTACGGTGTGATCGCCGGTGTGCTGACAGCGATGGTTGCTTTCGCGCACCGCGTCGCGCACTTCACCCAGGTGGACAAGGTAGCCGAAGCCGACACCGACCACGACGGAGCGATCGACACCCGCGTCTACCAGGTGCGCGGCGAGTTGTTCTTCGCCTCGAGCAACGACCTGATCTACCAATTCGACTACCTGGGCGACCCGGCCAATATCGTGATCGACATGTCGGACGCACACATCTGGGACGCCTCGACAGTCGCCACCCTCGACGCCATCACCACCAAATACGCCGCCAAGGGCAAGACGGTGGAGTTCATCGGGCTCGATCCCGCCTCGGAAGCCCGCCATGACCGACTGTCCGGGCACCTGACCGGCGGGCACTGACGATGAGCGCGGAGACCAGCGGCTACCTGCAGATCGGCCAAGTCGCCGAACGCACCGAGCTCTCGCTCAAATCGATCCGCCACTGGGACGAGGTCGGGCTCGTCCAGCCCTCGGCCCGATCGGCGGGCGGGTTCCGCCTCTACACCGAAGCCGACGTGGCGCGGATGCTGGTCATCCGCCGCATGAAACCACTCGGATTCACCCTCGCGGAGATGCGGCAACTACTCGACGCGATCGACGCCCTCGACGACCCCTCCGCCACGCCCGCCGCCCGCGCGGCGGCCAAGGCGGATCTGCTCGCGTTCCGCGACAAGGCCACCGAGAGCGCGGACCGATTGCGCCGCCACCTGGCCTATGCCGAGGAGTTCACCGACCTGCTCACCACACGCTCATCGGAGGTCTCGCCCTGATCCGACCGCACATCACGGGTTGCCGCCGGTCATCTGGCGCGATCGGCCAGTGTGTGGGCGACAAGGGCGTTGGCGTGTCCGTGGCCCAGACCGTGTTCGGACTTCAGCCAGGCCACGAGTTCCATGTGCTTGGTCAGCGGTGAGCTGCCGATGATGTCGATCCACTCCGCGATCGGACGCCCATACTTCTTCTCGATGGCGGGAAAGTAGCTGGCAGGGCCTTTGGCCGGTGCGGTCATTTTCGAATTCTCCTGTCGGGGGTGGATCTCATCCTTCAGACGGGCGACCTCGATCGAATTCATCGGTCCGGCCGCCACTGATCTGCCGGCCGCGCACGCCGTTGGGCCCGCCGACCCGGCGCGGTGCGATCCGCGCTGGTCGTGGCTGTTCAGTCGTTCGCGCCGAAGACCCGCTTGGCGGCCGTCATCGCGCCCATCCCGTTCGGCCACCCGGCGTAGAACGCGAGGTGGGTGATGGCTTCCTTCAACTCCGCCTCGGTGACGCCGTTGCGGCGGGCGAAATCGTGGTGGAAGGCGAGCGTGGTCGGTGTAGTGGCCGCCAGGCCGGGGGCGAAGTCGCCGAAGGCGCGCTGTCCGCCGGTCCATCCGGTGTTCTGCTCGTCGGCCATGTGTCCTCTCCTTCTCGGGCGATCGTCCCGTCGGCGAACTCGTCTCCGTCCCATGCAACGGTGTCGGCGACGCCCGCGGTGCTGTTCACCGACCAGCTCGACATCGCTGCGGCCAATCCGCTGGGGCGCGCTCTGCTGGCCCCGATGTTCGGGACCGACCGGCCGCTCCGCCCACTCCGCCGCACGTCGAGCAGCCCGCCAGGCTCGCCGATCCTTGCAGACCGCGCGCGGCCTCTACCGCCGGTACCGGGCGAGCACCGACGAGCACTACCTGGACTGGGCACGATGGCATGCCGAATACCTCCGCGAGTACCGACGAGGCAGTGGCGGTGCGCCGAGCACCGCCGAGTCCGTCAACGACTGACGAACCAGTAGGCGGGGTGCCGCCACGGGACTTAGCATCGGCCGGTGACGAAAGAGCGCCGACGCCGGGTGCTGACGGTGGGTGAGCGACAGTACTTCTGGACGACGTATCACCGGCACGTGGACGGCTGTGAGGAAGTGCTGCGGGTACGGGCGCGTGGGACGGCGACGGGGTTGACGTTGGCGTTCCGGCCCGAGGGGCAGCGGCGTGTTCCGGATGGCTGGGGGTCGGGGGCCGGGGAGATCCGGGACGGTGATCGACGGCTGAATCTGAATATGCCCGGGGTGGTCCGGGCCTTCGTCGACGCGGCCGTCGACGCGGGGTGGATGGACCAGACGCGCACCGCGGGACGTCGCGACGGCTGGGAACTCTTCGATGACGCCTGGGCCAGGCGCAAGCGGCAGCGCGACGGCGATCCCGACGCCGGGGTGGCGGACCGCCTATTCCGGAGCCCTGGGCACGGGCCTGCCCAGCCCGACCCGGCCTGACCAGCTTTACCGGCGACACCCGAACGAAGCCGAGCGGCCCGATTCCCTTGTCGGCGTGGGCTATTCCCGCGCCGAGACCGCACTACCGCTCGGACCCCCGGGTCGTCGCGGCGAAATGGGCGGCGATCTCGTCGCTGGTGGTGTTCCAGACTCCCGGGTGGCCGACCACGTATTCCAGCGCCTGGTCGAGGTATTTGAGGCGGAAGGCCTGGCCGGTGACGAAGGGGTGCAGGGCCAGGGACAGGACGCGGCCGCTGCGCTCGGAGTCGGCGTAGAGCTGGTCCAGCTGATCCTTGACGATCTGGACGAAATCGGGACCGGTGATGGAGTGGGCGGTGAACAAGCCCAGGTCGTTGAGTTCCACGGTGTAGGGCAGGCTCATCATGCCGGGCGAGTTCAGCCAGAACGGCTGGTCGTCGCCGGTCCAGTCCAGCACGTAGTCGAGGCCGAGTCCGGCCAGCAGCGCGGGGGTCTGGAAGGTCTCGCTCAGGGCGGGGCCCATCCAGCCGCGAGGACGGCGGCCGGTGGCCGTCTCGATGGTGTCGACGACCTCGGTGAGGTAGGCGAGTTCCTGTGCCTCGACCTCGGCCTGCACGGTGGAGTTGTTCTTGCCGTGCGCGAGCCACGCCCAATCACGCGCCACACCGGCATCGATGATCTGCGGATAGTTCTCGGCCACATCGGAATTGAGCAGCACGCTCGGGCGCACACCGTGGCGGTCGAACGCCTCGATCATCCGCCAGATGCCAACCCGCGGACCGTAGTCGCGCCAGCCGTGGTTCAGCGGATCGGGGACCAGTTCCGCGGTCCCCTGATTGATGCTGGTCGATGGCTTGCCCAGGACGAAGTGCTCGACATTGAGGCCGACATAGAACGCCACTCGCGCACCTCCGGGCCAGGCGATCGCGGGCCGGTCGATGATCGGGCTGTAGTCGTACAGCTCATTGCGCATGGGGGTGCCTTTCGTGTTGAGTCGACCACCCGGATCCTCGACGCGGCGCTGGCCATGGCCGCGGAAGGCGGCCTGGCCAAGGTCAGCATCGAAGGCATCGCCGAGCGCGCGGGCGTCGGCAAACGCACCATCTACCGCTGGTGGCCGTCCAAAGGCGCGGTCGTCCTGGATGCCCTGGCCCAGCGGGTCGAAGGCCAGCAGTCCAAGAGCTTCGAGGCACCCCCCGACGCCGACTTCCCGGCCGCGCTGCGCGAACTCATCACCGACACCTGGGTCCACGCGGTCGGCGATCAGCTGCCGGTCCTGTCCTGGCTGGTCGGCGAGGCCCAGCACGACCCGGACCTCGCCGCCGAACTACGTCGCCGCCTCATCGACCCCGCCCGCGCCCGCGTCGCCACCTGGATCCGCCGCGCCCAGGACCAGGGCCACATCGCCCCCGACATCGACCCGTCCCGCGTGATCGAACTCGTCTACGGCCAGCTCTACTACCGCCTGCTCATCTCCCCCGGCCCCCACGACGCATCCTTCGCCGACGACGTCGCCGACCTCGCCCTGCGCGGCCTGCGACCCCGATAGCGCCCGGGGCGATGGCGCCTGCGCCCGGCAACCGGGAAATCAGCAGGTCGGCGAGTCGACCACCGCGCCGGTGGTGCGGTTCCAGGTGACGCAGCCGCCGGTGAAGTCGGAGCGTTTGCCGGTGGGGGTGTCGTATTCGTCGGTGGTGGGGTAGCCGAGGTAGGAGCGTTCCCAGCCGAGGGCGGCCCAGCGGTCGCGGACGCGGCCGTTGACGCCGTGGGGGCCGGTGTCGGGGCTCCAGTAGATCGAGGCGCCCTGCTGGTCGTCGCCGGTGAAGTGGGTGTAGGTGCCGTTGTCCAGGCTCATGGTGTTGGTGGTGGGCCAGCCGTAACGGCCGGTCTCCCAGCCGGAGTCGGCCCACTTGGCGTGGATGCCGTAGCCGTTCTGGCCGTAGTCGTGGACCCAGTGGGCCGCTTCGCCGGGGCGCCAGTAGATCGAGGACTCGGGGGTGGTGCCGCCGCGGCTGAAATGGTTGTAGCGGCCGCCGGATTCGGCGGTCGGGCACTGTCGGTGATGGGGACGCCGGTGGCGCGGTGACCGCCCGCGTTCCACATGGTCTCCTTGATCAGGCCGTGCACCTCGTGGACGCCGGTGTCGGCGCGCGAGTACAGGATCGCGGGCCATCCAGGCGGACCGGCGTAGTCGCGCAGGAACACTCCGCCTTCCTCGCTCTCGCGTTCGGGGCCGGTGGGGGCGCCGAGCAGATCACGCAGGGCCGGGTCGCTGTGGTAGCGGTCGTCGATCGCCGAGCCGGCGGCCCGGGTCTGTGGGGCGCTGGTCACCCCGCACAGGGGCCAGCCGTACTGGGCCGCGGCCGGAGCGGCCGACAGCGGGAACAGGCCGGCCGCCACGATCGAGACCGCACCCGCGCCGATCCCGATGCGCCGGGCCGAATGCCGAAACAGGTTGTGCTGCATGATGTCCTCCCCAGGAATCGAATGCTGTTCATGCCAGTTCGCCGGGGCATCGGCGGCGGTTACCGGCCCTGCGGGATCGTTATTTTCACTAAGCACTGTTATCGGCCCGCGACACGAGACCGCGCGTCCGGCAGCGGCGGGCCCACCCCTGGTGACGGACAGATGTGAATTTCGTCGCCACCGCCGGATCGATCCGCACGCGATGGGCCATGAAATGATTCTGTGATCTACAGGGCTACTCGATAGTGGGAGTGACAGCAGTGAAGTTGATCGGTGTGATCGGTGGCGGCACCATGGGTGCCGGAATCGCGGAGGTCTGCGCCAAGGCGGGCAGCGAAGTGCTGGTGCTCGAGACCAAGCCGGAGTTCGCAGAGGCCGCCGAGCAGCGCATCGCCGCCTCGATCGGCCGGGGCGTCACCAAGGGCAAGATCACCCAGGACGACGCCGACGCCGTGCTCGCGCGCGTGCGGGTCACCCTCGACATCGAGGAGTTCGCCGATCGCGACCTGGTGATCGAGGCCGCGCCCGAGATCGAGGCCGTGAAGTACGACATCTTCGGCAAGCTCGACAAGATCGTCAAGCCCGAGGGCATCCTGGCCACCAACACCTCCTCGATCCCGGTGATCAAGGTGGCCGGTGCCACCGAGCGGCCCGAGCGCGTGGTCGGCGTGCACTTCTTCAACCCGGTGCCGGTGATGCCGCTGGTGGAGATCATCTCCACCCTGGTGACCGCGCCGGAAGCGGCCGCGGCCGTCACCGACTACGCCAAGAACACCCTGGGCAAGCTGACCGTGCAGGCCGGTGACCGCTCCGGCTTCATCGTCAACGCGCTGCTCATCCCCTACCTGTGCTCGGCCATCCGGATGCTCGAGTCCGGCTACGCCACCGCCGAGGACATCGACGCGGCCATGAAGGGCGGCTGCGGCTACCCGATGGGCCCGCTGACCCTGCTCGACACCGTCGGCCTCGACATCGCGCTGGCCGCCGCCGAGTCGCTCTACGCCGAGTTCGCCGAGCCGCACTACGCTCCGCCTGCCCTGCTGCGCCGGATGGTCGACGCGGGCCGCCTCGGCCGCAAGTCGGGTCGCGGGTTCTACGACTACGCGAAGTGACCTGTCCCCGCGGGAGCCTGCGCGGCTCCCGCGGGGTTCATCGAACGAACCGTCTCGTCTCGTTCCAGTGGTAGTCTGCCGGAATGACGAACGATCGCGGTCCGGCGACTTCACGGCGCAGCGAACGCTCGCGCCAGGCCATCCTCGCCGCCACCCGGGAGCTGGTCTCCGAGGTCGGCTACGGCAAGGTCACCATCGAGGCCATCGCGGCGAAGGCCGGGGTGGGCAAGCAGACCATCTACCGGTGGTGGCCGTCCAAGGGCGCGGTGATCTTCGACGCGTTCCTCGCGCTCAGCGAGGCCGCCGACGGCCAGGAGATGGCGCTGCCCGACACCGGCGACCTGGCCGCCGACCTGAAACTCGTGCTGCGCGCCACCGTGGCCGAATTCGCCGATCCGGCCTTCGAGCGCCCGATCCGCGCGCTCAACACCGAGATCATCACCGATCCCGAGCTCGCCGCCCAGTACCGCGAGAAGCTGGCGGGCCCGGTCGACGAACTCAAGAAGCAGCGGCTGCGCAGCGCCCAGCGGGCGGGGCAGCTCGACCCCGACGCCGACCTCGACCTGCTCCTCGAGCTGCTCTACGCGCCGCTGTTCCAGCGCTGGCTGCTGCGCTCGGGCCCGCTCACCGACGACTACGCCGACGCGCTGGTCGACCGCACCCTGCGCGCCTTCGGCCCCTGACCCCTACGCCGGTTGCAGGTGACCGCCCGGCGCCGGGAAGAAGCCGGTCTCGATGTAGTGGTCGAAGTAGCGGCGGATGACCTCGGCGTCGACCGGCGGGAAGTCGATCGGCAGCCCGCGGAAGACCTCCTGCGGGGCGCCCGCCTCGACCGCGGTGAGCACCGTGGCCGGGGTCGCCTTGGCCAGCACCGCCGCGTAGTTGCCGCTCAGGGCCGAGGCCCTGGCCAGGATCGGGTCGGCGTCGGGGTGTTCGGCGGCGGTGGTGAGGGTCAGGCCGAATTCGATCGGGTCGACGAATTCGAAGCGGTAGTCGCGGCGGCGGATCTCCTCGTAGACCAGTTGCAGCGGGACCTGCGACCCGGCGGCGCGGTAGGTGTTGCCGAGGGCGGCGGGGTCCAGGGAACGGCCCACGATGCCCGCGGCGACATGGTCGACCGGTGCCATCTCGACGCCGATGGCGCGCACGTCCACGGCGACGCCGAGCACGAGCATGGCGCGCAGCATCGTCCACCAGGCGTCCTCGGCGGGGGCGGCACCGCTGACCGAGTCACCGGTGATCAGACCCGGCCGGTAGACGGCGATCGGGACGCCGCGCTCGATCGCGGTGTAGACGAGCTGCTCGGCCACCCACTTGGTCATCGCGTAGCCGGGCAGGCCGCCGGGAATGCCGCTGTCCTGCGGGATTCCGGCCAGCACCGACAGCGTCGAGACGTAGTGCACGGGCTTGAGCCGCGCGGTGGTGGCCAGCCGCAGCACCTCGGTGGTGCCACCGACATTGGCCGCGCGCATGCGCCCGTACGGTTCGAGATGGTTGACCAGCGCGCCGTTGTGGTAGATCGCGTCGATCCCGTCCGCGAGTTCGGCGAAGCGCGACGGGTCGATCCCGAGGCCGGGCCTGCCGAGATCGCCGGGCACGCCGACCAGCCGGTCCCGCGCGCCGGACAGGTCGATGCCGTACTTGGCGGCGGTGGCGACGACCCGGTCCACGGCGGTGGCGTCGTCGGTGGCGCGGACCAGGCAGTGGATGGTGGCGTCGGTGTGGGTGAGCAGCTCGCGCAGCAGGAAGCTGCCGAGGAACCCGGTGGCACCGGTGAGCAGGATCGTGCGCGGGGCGCCGGGACGGGCCGGTGCGCAGCCGGTGGGGTCGATCGCCGGATCGAGGACGATGTCGGCGGCCGGGTCGGGGCCGGTGGCCGAGGCCGCCGACTCGTCGCGCACCGCCAGCGCCAGATCGCTGACCAGCGGATAGCTGAACAGCAGGCGCAGCGCGACGTCGACGCCGAGCCGCTCGGTCAGTGCCGCGCGGACCCGGATGGCCGAGAGCGAGGTGCCGCCGAGGACGAAGAAGTCGTCGTCGCGGCCGACCCGGTCGAGTTCGAGGATCTCGGCGAAGACCTCGGCGACGACCTGTTCGTCGTCGGTGGCCGGGGCCGTGTAGGCGCGGACTTCCTTGGCCGGGGTGGGCAGGGCCTTGCGGTCGAGCTTGCCGGTGGCGCCGAGCGGGAACTCGTCGAGCACCAGCAGCCGGTGCGGAATCAGGTAGGGCGGCAGCAGGTTCCGCACGGCCGCGAGCACCTCGGCGATGTCGACGGCCTGGCCTGCCACCGGGGTGACATAGCCGACGAGCTGTTCGTGACGCACCGCGACCGCCGCGCCCGCCACCGCCGGGTGGGTGCGCAGGGCGGCTTCGATCTCGCCCGGCTCGATGCGCAGACCGTGCAGTTTGAGCTGGACGTCGGTGCGGCCGAGGTAGGTGATCTCGCCGGTCGGGAGCCTGCGCACCAGGTCACCGGTGCGGTACATACGTTCGCCGACGGGACCGTAGGGGTCGGCGACGAACCGTTCGGTGGTCTTGTCCGGGCTGCCCAGGTAGCCGCGCGCCAGCTGGGCGCCTGCCAGATACAGCTCGCCGGGCGTGCCCAGCGGCACCGGCCGCAGCCGGGCGTCGAGGACGTAGGCGCGGGAGTTCCAGTGCGGCAGACCGATCGGGACGACGCCCTCGCCCACGTCGGTGACATCGGCGCCGGTGATCGACACGGTGGCCTCGGTGGGGCCGTAGAGGTTGTGCAGCCTGCCCGTGGTGGCGGCGGTGAACCGGTCGACGGTCGCGTTCGGCAGCGCCTCGCCACCGACCCAGACCGCGCGCAGCGAACGCAGCGCGTCGACGGGAGCCGCGGACAGCAGCATCTGCAGGACCGACGGCACGATGGTGGTGCCGGTGACCCGGTGTCGCGCGATGGTCTCCGCGAGGTAGGCCGGATCGGTGAGCCCCCGTGCGGCGGCGACGATCATGTGCGCGCCCGCCCGCAGCGGGGTCGCGAAACCGATCATGGACGCGTCGAAGGTGAACGGAATCGATTGCAGCACCACATCGGACGGCCCGACCGTGTATTCGCCGACCATGAACGCCGCCTGGTTGACGATGGCCGCGTGCGGCACACCGACACCCTTGGGCTTGCCCGTCGACCCCGAGGTGAAGATCACGTACGCCAGGTCGAGGGCGCGCAGCGGCCGCAGCCGGTCGGCGTCGGTCAGCCACCGGGCCGGGAAGGCCGACAGCGCACCGGAACTCACGACGAGATCGACGGCGACGAGCGGCACGTCCGGGACCTCGACGGCATCACCGGAGGTGGTCAGCACGCACACCGGGCGCGCGACGGACACGATGTCGGCACGGCGTTCGGCGGGGGCGTCCGGGTCGATCGGGACGTAGGCACCGCCCGCGGCGAACACCGCGTACATGGCGACGACCAGTTCGGTCGAGGGCCGGATCGCCACGCCGACCGTGCTGCCGGGGCCCACCCCGGTGGCCACCAGCAGCCGGGCCAGCCGGTTGACCCGGTCCGCGAGCTCGCCGTAGGTGA
Source organism: Nocardia sp. NPDC004415 (assembly GCF_053602435.1). NCBI lineage: Bacteria > Bacillati > Actinomycetota > Actinomycetes > Mycobacteriales > Nocardiaceae > Nocardia > Nocardia sp. NPDC004415. The sequence continues at coordinate 10,568 of NZ_JBSGDP010000058.1, read as the reverse complement.
GGGTCAGTTCGCCGGCGGTCACCGCGGGCGCGGCGGGATCGCGCAGCGCCTGCGCCCGGAAGGCGTCCAGCAGGGTCACATCCGGGATCGGCCGCACCTCGCCCACGGGCTCGGTGTGCTCGGCCTCGACCAGCAGCGGCAGGTCGCCGACGGGCCGCTGCGGCGCGGCGACGGCGGCGGCGAGCAGCCCGGCCAGCCGCAGGCCGAGGGTGGCCATGCTCGACTCGTCGAACAGGTCGGTGGCATAGCGCCAGGAGCAGCGCAGTCCGGCGGCATCGGGCTGCGGCACGACCGTGAGCTGCAGGTCGGTCGGCGCCACCTCGTCACCGAGGTCGACGGCCGAGACGATCAGATCGGGCAGTTCCAGCCGCGCGCCCGCGAAGTTCTGGAACGACAGCGCCACCTGGTACAGCGGGTGGTGGGCCTGCGAGCGCGGCGGATCCAGTTCGGCGACCAGGCTTTCGAACGGGATGTCGGCGTGCGCGAAGGCGGCCAGGTCGGTCTCGCGGACCCGATCGAGCAGGGCGGCGAAGGATTCGGCGGCGTCGACCCGGGTGCGCAGCACGACGGTGTTGACGAACATGCCGACCAGGTCGTCGAGTTCGGGTTCGCCCCGTCCGGCGACCGGGGCGCCGACGGTGACGTCGTCGGTGCCGGCGACGCGGGCCAGCAGCACCGCGAGCGCGGCCCGAACCACCATGAACAGTGACGCGTTGTGCTCGCGCGCGAGATCCTCCAGCGCGCGGTGCAATGCGGCGTCGAGCACGAAATGGTGCGCGGCGCCGCGGCTGCCCGCGACCGGCGGCCGGGGCCGGTCCGTGGGCAGTTCCAGCAGGGTCGGGACACCGGCGAGTTCGCCGCGCCAGTAGTCGAGCTGCTGGGCCAGCAGCGAGCCGGGGTCCTCGGCCGCACCGAGGAGCTCGCGCTGCCAGAGCGTGTAGTCGGCGTACTGGACCGGCAGCGGCTGCCAGGTGGGCGCGGTGCCGTGGGCGCGGGCGCTGTAGGCGCTCACCAGGTCACGGGTGAGCGGTCCGAGCGAGAAACCGTCGGTGGCGATGTGGTGCACGACCACCGCCAGCACGTGTTCGGTGAGGGTGAGCTGGAACAGGGCGGCGCGCACCGGAACTCGCGCGCACAGGTCGAAACCGCCCGCGGTCAGCCGGGCCAGTTCCACGCGCAGATCGTCCTGCGCGACGGACCGGACCGCGAGGTCGAATCCGGCCTCGGCGGTGGGCAGCACCTGCTGGTACCCGGCACCGTCGATCTCGGGGTACACGGTGCGCAGGACTTCGTGCCGGTCGAGCACGTCGCCGAAGGCGGCGGTCAAGGCGGCGGTGTCGAGCGGGCCGGACAGACGCAGAGCGGCCGGGATGTTGTAGGAGCTGGACCCGGGGTCGAGCCGGGCCAGGAACCACATGCGCTGCTGGGCGAGCGAGAGCGGCACGCGGGGACCACGCTCGCGGCGGGTGAGCGGGACACGGGCCGAGGCGGCGCCGGTCAAGTCGTCGAGGGCGGCGGCCAGCCGGGCCACCGTGGCGTGTTCGAAGACGGTGCGGGCGGGCACCCGGATCGCGGTGGCCGCGCCGAGCCGGCCCGCGAGCTGGGTGGCGAGCAGGGAGTTGCCGCCGAGGGCGAAGAAGTCGTCGTCGCGGCCGATCTCGTCGGCGCCGAGCAGCTCGGCGAAGATCGTGGCGACCGTCGTCTCGGTGGCGGTGCGCGGTGCCTCGACAGCGCGTGCGGTGAGCTCGGGTTCGGGCAGGGCGCGGTGGTCGAGCTTGCCGACCGGGGTCAGCGGCAGCCGGTCGATGACCACGATCGCGGCGGGTACGGCGTGCTGGGGCAGACGCTGTTCGGCGCGGCGGGTCAGCGCGGCGGTGTCGACGGTGGCGCCGGGCACGGGCACCACATAGGCGACGAGGGCGTCGGCGCCGCTGGGCAGGGTGCGGACCAGGGTCGTCGCCGTGCGGACGGTGTCCTCGGCGGCGAGTACCGCGTCGACCTCGCCGAGTTCGATGCGGAAGCCGCGCAGTTTCACCTGCGCGTCGGTGCGGCCGAGGAAGGCCAGCTGGGTCGAGCCGTCGGCGGTGCGTTCCCATTTCACCAGGTCGCCGGTGCGGTAGAGGCGTCCGCCGGTGACCGGGTCGGCGACGAAACGCGCGGCGGTGAGCCCCGCGCGGGCGTGGTAGCCGCGTGCCAGGCCGGGGCCGGACAGGTAGAGCTCGCCGGGCACCCGGTCCGGGACCGGGCGCAGGCGCGCGTCGAGGACCAGTGCGGTCATGCCGGGGATCGGGGCGCCGATGGTGATCAGGTCGCCGGGGGTGAGTGGGTCGCTGATCGAGGCCGCCACGGTGGTCTCGGTGGGTCCGTACAGGTTGTAGAACCGGCGACCGGCCGACCAGCGGGCGATCAGGTCCGGCGGGCAGGCCTCGCCGCCGACCACGATGGCCGCCAGGTCCGGCAGCGCCGTGGCGTCGACGCCCGCCAGCGCCGCCGGGGTGATGAAGGCGTGGCTGACCCGTTCGGCGCGCAGCAGCTCGGCCAGTTCGTCGCCGCCGTAGATCTCGGGCTCGACGATGACCATGGTCGAGCTCGCGCCGATCGCCAGCAGCAGTTCGAGAATGCTCGCGTCGAAGCTGGGCGAGGCGAAGTGCAGGGTGCGCGCGGCGCCGGTGATACCGAAGCGGCGGATCTGCTCGGCGCAGAGCCCGGCCAGGCCGGTGTGGGTGACGGCGACGCCCTTGGGCACGCCGGTGGACCCGGAGGTGTAGATGACGTAGGCGATGTCGTCGGGGTAGAGCCTGCGGGTGCGGTCGCCCGCGAGCACCGGCGCGTCGGAGGCGGCGGCCAGCTCGGCCGCGCAGTCGGCGGAGTCCAGGGCGAGCCAGCGCAGTCCGGCGTCGAGGCGGGTGGCGTCGGCGGCGGTGGCCACGCCGAATCCGGCGCCGGAGTCGGCGAGCATGTGCGCGACACGCTCGGCCGGGTACCGCGGGTCGACGGGGACGAACGCGGCGCCGGTCTTGGCGACCGCCCACACCGCTACCACGGCCTCGATCGAGCGGGTCAGTGCCAGGACCACCCGGTCACCGGGGCCGACGCCGCGGCCGATGAGCACCCGGGCCAGCTGCGAGGAGCGCTGGTCGAGTTCGGTGTAGGTGACACCGCGCCCGGCGAAGCGGAGGGCGGGGGCGTCGGGGGCGCGTTCCACGGCGGCCAGCAGCAGCCGGGGCAGGGTGGACACCGGAGCGCGGCGGGATCGGCGGGGGACGGGACGGCGTACGCCAGAAGCTTGCTCGGTCACCGGTCTTCGATTCCCTTCACCCTGCACTCGTCCGTCCGGAACGTCACCCGGACTCTCGGCTACACGGGGTATCGGCGAAATCCCGCGGGACGGTACGGCAAATATCTCATCAATTTCCGCCCAGCGGCAATCCAGAGGTTTGAACGTTCCGACGAATAGGTATAGCCGACTGCCCAGTTTGTTGTACGCGCCATACGCAGGGCATTCACCCGGACCGTTCGCCGCCGAACGGACGCGAGCGTTTCACATTCCGGTTCGCCCGCGCCGATCGGCGCCGACCAGCACATCCTCAGCGAAAGGTGCCCCCACGACGCCACATCCCGGGGACCGCGTCGCGTTCCCCGGGATGTACTAAACGAACATAACTGATTACCAGCGAGTAGCCATCACCGTTCGGCGAATCGGTGCCCGCTCCCCCACCGACGGATCCTGCACGCGGGTGCTGCCCGCGGCGATCCACTCGGTGTCGAGCAGTCCGTGGCGGGAGGCGTCGGTGCCACGCACAGCCGCCGCGCAGCGCCGGGCCAGGTCGCGGCGGTCCGTGCCGGGCCACTGCCGCGGCTCCAGCACGATCTCTACGGTCATGCCCTTGCTGCGCAGCACGCGCCGGGCCGAGTCACCGAAGGTGTCGGTGCCGACGAAGGCGGGGACGGTGCACGGGTTCCCGTCGCCGTCGAGGTAGCGCAGCCGCACGGGCTGGACGGGGGTGGCGGTGTCGATCGCGGCCTGGAACAGGGCGGGGCGCAGCGAGCCGTAGGCGCGGCCGCACCAGGTGGTGCCCTCGGGGAAGACCGCCACACGCTGGCCGTCGGCCAGCCTGCGCGCGATCCGGTCGACCACGCCGGGCAGTTCGCGCAGCCGGGCGCGCTCGATCGGGATCACCCGGGTGAGCTTGGCCAGGGTGCCCAGCACCGGCCAGTCGACCATGTCGGCCCTGGCGACGAACCCGACCGGCTGCACGGCGGCCAGCGCGAGCACATCCGCCCAGCCGATGTGCCCGGCCACCACCAGCACACCGGTCTCCGGGGCGGCGAACCCGTCGACGGGTTCGTGACGGTGATCGACGATCCGCAGCCGCAGGCCCAGGCAGCGCAACGCGGTGCGGGCGTAACGGCGCTGCATCTGTTCGCGGCGGGCCTTCGGCGTGGCCGCGGTGAGCACGGGGAAGCTCAGGACCAGCCCGATCACCCCGGCCAGCCGGGCCAGGGTGCGGGCGGTGCCGATCTCGTCGATCGGCTCGATGCAGGCGGGCCCGCAGGGGCTCGACGGCATCCACGAATGCGAGGCGGTGGCGGGCGGCGCGTCGAACACCATGGCGGTTACTTCCCGTCGAAATTGGCGGCCGCGCTCTGCAGCCGCTCCAGGTACCGGGTGTTGATGGTTTCCATGCCGAGCAGCGCGACGAAGTCGGCGACCGCGAAATCGGGGTCGTGCGCCGGTTCGCCGCAGATCTCGGCGCCCAGGCGCAGGTAGCCACGTAACAGCGGCGGCAGCTTGGGCCTGCTCGGCGGGGTGAGATCGTCGAGGGCGACACCGTCGACGACGACCGGCCGGTACGGGTGCACCCGGCGCTCCGGATCGCAGGCGTGACGGCCGAGCAGCAGGTCACGCACGCCGCGCACATTGACCCCGGCCGGGTCCTGCGGGGTGTCGCGCATGGGCACCGAGACGCAGCCCATCACCCAGTCGTAGCCGGTGAGCTGGATGTAGTGCAGGATGCCCGCCCACATCAGGGTGAGCACCGAGCCGTTGCGGTGGTCGGGCACCACGCAGGCCCGGCCCATCTCGACGATCCGGTGCCCGGCCGGGTCGAGCTGGGTGAGGTCGAATTCGGTCGCGGTGTAGTACCCGCCCGCGGCGGCGACCTTGTCCGGCGGGAGCATGCGGTAGCAGCCGACGAACTGCTGGGTGAACTCGTCACGCACCAGCAGGTGGTCGCAGTGTTCGTCGAAACGGTCCGCGTCGCGGCCGGTGCCGTCGTCCGGGATGACGAAGCCCGGCTCGTTGGCGAACACCTGATAGCGCAGACGCTGTGCGGCCTCGCGGTGTTCGGCGTCCGAGGCCACCACCAGCGAGTACTGAGACTTCTCCACCCCTGTGCCCGTCGGACGAGCGGGCGCCGACAGTACTGACGTAATAGTCATACCGCTGATGAAGCCAGCCCGAATCGGCGTCGGGCTGACCGCGAAGTGTCGCCGCGATGCCGACTCGGTGAACGAGACCGCGGTCACACCGCCCGTTCACCGAACGGTCTCGAAACGTTCGCCGACCTGCGGGATTGCCGTCGAACTGCCCGGCGCGCACGACGACCCGCCGCCAGTGGCGACGGGTCGATCGTGGAGTTCGGTCAGACGGTGACGCGTTCGCGGGCGGCCTTGTCGTCCTCGGCGCGGTCCCGCGGAGTCGCGGGCGTCTGCTCGGCCGTCGGCGCCTGCTCGGCCGTCGGCGCCTGCTCGGCCGTCGGCGCCTGGTCGGCCTTCGGTACCGAATCGGCCTTCGGGGCCGGGAACGGGGCCGAGGCCGGAGGCAGATCGGCGAAGCCCGGACGCGCGGTGCCGATGAAGGCGACCAGCCACGAGGCCACCGCGGCGAAACGGTTGCGGAAGCCCACCAGGTAGAGCAGGTGCACGGCCAGCCACATGGCCCAGGCGATGGTGCCGCGGAAGCTGATCTTCTCGTTGAGCTTGACCACCGCGCTGAAGCGGCTGATCACAGCCATGCTGCCCTTGTCCCAGTAGACGAACGGCGTGCCCGCCGGCTTCTTGCGGCGGATGATGTCGGCGGCGTGGCGGCCCTCCTGCATGGCCACCGGCGACTGGCCGGGGTAGCCGTTGAGCGAGGTCATGTCGCCGATGGCGTAGATGTCGGCGTGGCCGCCGACGGTGAGGTCGGGGTTGATCAGCAGGCGGCCCGCGCGGTCGGTCTCGGCGCCGGTGGCCTCGGCCAGCAGCTTCGCGAACCCGCCGACCTGCACGCCCGCCGACCACACCACGGTCTCCGCGGCGATGCGGCGCTCGATGCCCTCCTTGTCGCGGACGGTCACCTTGCCTTCCTCGATGTCGGTGACGAAGGTGCCGAGCAGCACCTCGACGCCGCTGTCGGTCAGCGAGCGCTTGGCGTACTCCGACAGGCCGCCACCGAAGGGCGGCAGCACCTCGCCCGCGCCCTCGACCAGGGTCACCGAGACCGGCTGGTGGAAGTGGCGCTTGGCGAGTTCCTTGATCTGGCCCGCGACCTCGACACCGGTGGCGCCCGCGCCGACGACCACGAAGCTGAGCAGCTTGCGCCGGGTCACCTCGTCGACGTGCTCGGCCTGGGCGAAGACCCGGGCGATCTGGGCGCGCAGGCGCTGGGCGTCGTCGATGGTCTTGAGCGAGAAGGTCTTCTCGGCGAAGTCGTCGCGGCCGAAGTAGCTCTGGCTGGCGCCGGTGGCGGCGATGAGCGAGCCGTAGCTGATCTGGCGGGTGCCCTCGGCGGTCTCATAGGTGAGCACGGCGGCGTCGGCGTCGATCCCGGTGACCTTGCCCAGGCGCACGTCGGCGGTGGGCACGCGGCGCAGTACGTTCTTGATCGGCGGGGCGATCTCGTCGGCGGTGAGGACCCCGGTGGCGACCTGGTACAGCAGCGGCTGGAACAGGTGCTCGGGCGTGCTCGAGATCAGGACGTAGTTGATTCGTGACTTGGCCAGCTGCTTCGCCGCGGCCAGCCCGCCGAAGCCCGAGCCGACGATGACGACATCTGTGTGTTCCATGATCACAACGCTCCAAGATCGGTAATGAGTCCTTTCCTATGAGTAAACGCGATGCGGAATGAAGATGTTTCCACTGCCTGGGCGCATACTGGAGATCACTCTTATCTGCATAACTAATGAATGGGAGCTACCTGGTGGAACTGCGTCAACTGGCCTACTTCGTCGCGGTGTGCGAGGAGCTCAGTTTCAGCCGCGCGGCCAACCGCTGCTTCATCTCCCAGTCCGCGATCAGCCATCAGATCGCGAGACTGGAACGTGATCTGGGGGCCCAGCTGTTCGAGCGCACGACCCGCGCGGTGGTCCCCACCGATGCCACGCTACGGCTGCTGCCGCTGGCCAAGCAGATGCTGAGCCTGGAGTCGGCCATCCGCGCCGCCGTGCGCACCACCGGGCCGCGCGTGCGGCTGGCCGCGAACATGTCCTTCGCCGCGCCCTCGCTCTCGGCCATCGCCGCCGCCCGCGCCGCGCATCCCGACGCCGAGATCGAATACGTGATCAAGCCGTTCCGGCAGCGGATCAACGCCGTGGCCGACGGGGACTGCGATCTGGCGCTGATCCGCGGCAGCGTGGACCAGCCCGGGCTGGCGGTCGAGCAACTGTGGGTGGAGGACCTGGTGATCGCCATCTCCAGCAGTCATCCGCTGGCCGAACGCGGCGCCGTCACCCTGGCCGACCTGGCCCCCTACCCCCTGCTGCTGCCCCCGGAGCAGGAGCAGGTGCTGCTGCACACCCTGATCCGCTCGGCCTTCGCCGACCTGCCCACCGGCCCCACCTTCGGCCCGCCGATCCCGCCCGACCACACCGCCACCATGGAACTGCTCAACCGCCCCGAATCCTGGACGATCCTCTACGAGGGCCCCACCAAGGGCCTGCTCACCCTCGACCTCACCGACCACCGCCTGCGCATCCCCGTCTCGGCGGTCCTGCGCGAGGAGGCCCGCCAGAACACCATCGTCAACACGCTGCTCGACGCGTTGCGGCGCCGGTGAGGGTTCACCAGCGCCCGGTGCGCAGCGCCTTGCGGTAGCGGATCCAGCGGCCGGTCGACGAGGAGGCCGCGGTGGCGACCAGCGCTCCGGCGAGCACGAACACCGCGCCGCTGATCACGGTGCCGACGTACACCGACTGCACCGTGGTCGCCACCACCACGATCAGCGCGATGATGCCGATCAGTACCGCCGTCATCATCGACATCACCCGCCCCGCGGTGCGCGCGCACAACAGCAGCACGGCGCCGCCGCCGGTGAAGGCGACAACCACGAGCAGCACCGCGATCGCGATGAAGGAGCCGGTGGTGTCGTCGCCGCGGTCGATCTCCTTCATCGTCTCGGTGACGCCGTAGATGGTGAAGGCCAGGATGCCGAGGCTCACCAGCAGGGTGAACACGCCCACCAGCATCGCCCCGGTCTTGCTCGGCTCGGGTCCGAGCTGTGCCCGCCACGCGGCGCCGTGTGCCATCGCCCTGCGCGGATCACCGACCGGCACACCGTATTCCGGCTGCGGCCACAGTGGTGTCTGACCGGCGTACCCGTGTTGTGCGGGCGCACCGAACCCGTACGGCTGCGCCACCGCGCCGTGCTGCTGCGCGTGCTCCCCGGAGCCGGGGCGGGCGCGCCCGTCGGTCGCCTGGTGCTCACCCGAGCCGTGGTGCCGCACGGCCCCGGACCACGGCTGCCGATGCTCGCCCGACTCGCGCTGTGCCCCACCGGTCCACGACGGTCCACCGGTACCCGGCAGTGCGTACTCGCCGGATCCCCGTGCCGGTTGCGATGGATCGGTCCAGGGCCGCGAGACCACCGGTGCCGCGATGTGCTTGCCTTCCAGCGCGTCGCGGATCGCCTCGGTGAATTCCGAAGCGCTACCGAAACGTTCGTCGCGGCGCTTGGCCATGGCCCGGGCGATCACGCCGTCGATCGCGGCGGGCAGGTCGGGCCTGCTCGCGCTCAGGCGCGGGACCGGCTGGGAGAGGTGGCCCATCACCGCCTGGCCGGGGTTGGTCGAGGCGTACGGCGGGTGCCCGGCGTAGAGGGCGAACAGGGTGCAGGCCAGGGAGTACTGGTCGCTGCGGTGGTCGACGACCTCGCCGGAGAGCTGTTCGGGCGAGGCGTAGGCGATGGTGGCGGTGAAGGTGCCGGTGGCGGTGAGCTGGGTGGCGGCGGTGGTCACCCGGGCGATGCCGAAATCGGTGAGCACGGCGCGCTGGCGGAGGCTGTGTTCGGCTTCGGCGATGAGGATGTTGCCCGGTTTCACGTCGCGGTGCAGGATGCCGTGCTGGTTGGCGTAGTCCAGCGCCGCGCCGGTCTCGCCGATCAGCCGCGCGGTGACCTCCGGTTCGTGCGCGCGCGAATCCCAGGAGGCGGCGTCGGTGCCCCGGATGAACTGCATGGCGATCCACAGGTAGCCGTCGTCGCTGCCCCGGTCGAACACCCCGACGATGCCCGGATGGTCGAGCTGCGCGACGACATCGGCCTCCTGCTCGAAGCGCCGCTGGAGCTCCCGGTCACCGGAGAACTCGCGATTGAGCAGTTTCAGCGCCACGCTGCGCGGCAGCCGTGGATGCTGGGCGAGGTACACCGTGCCCATACCGCCTTGGCCGAGCACGCGTTCCAGGCGGTATCCGGCGAAACTCGCCCCCACATCCAGCACGATCAGTTCCTTCCGTCCCCCGGTTCGCAGGCCGACGTTACCTGCCGGGCCACGATCAGACGAACCCCTTCTCGACGAGCTCGAACCCGTCGGCCCTGACCCGGTGCCGCTGCCCCAAACCGCCCGCGACCCGGCACCAGCTCTCGACCAGCAGCGCGTCGGTGACCTCCGGGTCGAGCGTGATCGAGAACCCGCCGTACATGCCCGGGATCGGGCACCACAGCACGGCTTTCGGGTATTCGAGCACCGGTCCCACCGGCGGCGTGCGGAACCGGCTCTCCACGCACAGGTCGTACGCGCGGCTGAAAATGAGTGCCCGCAACTGACATTCGAGTTGCGCCAGGGTGCTCGCGGACACCTCGCGCAGCAGTTCCGGCTCGAGCAGCACCGCGAGATGGTCGTGGCCCCGCGCGGCGGCGATATCGGCGGCGGTCTCCCCGTCGGTGGTGCGCAGCGTCCGCCAGGCACCGAAAGCCAGCAGCCGCTTGACGATCGACACCGGCGCGCCCTGATACGCGGCCTGATGCAGCGGCGCGAACCGCGACCAGCCGCCCAGGCGCGACAGGTTCACCCGGCCCCCGCTCGCGATCAGCTCGAAGACGGCGTCCCATTCCCCGGCCCGCGCCGCATCGGCGAGCCGATCCCGGCGTTCGCCCTCCTCCTCGGCCAGCATCGAGCGCCGCCCGACTCCCTCCCACGTCAACTGCATGTGGGCCAGCCTAGTCAGCGGTCAGGTGAAGGGCAGGTCGGCGAGGGCGTGGGCGACGGAGGTGTGCAGGGCGAGCATCTCGGCGTCCTCGTCCTCGGCCGCCCAGGTCATCTCCTCGACGGTGCGCAGGAGTGCCCAGCCGCGCGCCCTGGCCGGGTCGACGG
>NZ_JBSGDP010000057.1:0-40672 GCF_053602435.1 Nocardia sp. NPDC004415 | reverse complement strand
CGGGTGCGCGGATCGGGGGCCTTCGGGGCCGGGCGGGTTACATGGCCGCCAGCGGTTCGCTGCCGGACCAGTCGTGGCCCCAGTAGCTGTCGGCGGTGATCTCCTCGGCGGTGTAATACCGTTCGTCGACGCGCATGCCCTCGGTGCCGAACTCGATGTCCCAGCCGCCGGGGGCGCGCACGTAGAACGACACCATCTTGTCGTTGGTGTGCCTGCCCAGCGTCGAGGACACCGAGAAACCGTCCTTGGTCACCCGGTCCAGGGCCTGCCCGACGGCGTCGAGACTGTCGACCTCGACCATGATGTGCACCAGGCCGGGCGCGCCACCGTGCGGTGCCGGGCACAGCGCCAGGCTGTGATGCCGCTCGTTGACGCCCAGGAACCGCACCCGCATCGGCCCGAACTCCGGCGGCGCCGGAATCCGGAACGCGCCGCGCGGCAGGAAACCGAGCACCTCGGTGTAGAAGCCGAACGCCCCGTTCGGGTCCATGGTCGGCAGGACCACGTGACCCAGGCCCTGCGCCCCGGTGACGAACTTCGCGCCGAACGGCGTCACGACCGGGCTGTGGTCGAGCACCGCGCCGTGGAACACCTCGAGGGTGGCGCCGGTCGGGTCCTCGAAGGTGATGACCTCCTCGACCCGGCGCGCGTCGGCCTCCTCCACCGAGAGCGGTTTCACCGCGATCCCCGCGGCCGTCACCGCCTCCCGCACCCGGACCAGCGCCGCGTGATCGCGGACCTCCCAGCCGATGGTCACCACGGCGTCGGTCTCGCCCGGCACCACGGTGAGCCGGGCCGATCGCTCGTCCATCCGCAGATACAGCGCGTCCGCGTCCGGTCCGCTGCCTTGCGCGAAGCCGAGCACGTCGAAGGCGAAACTGCGCCAGCGGTCCATGTCGGCGGTCTGGATCTTGGCGTAGCCGAGGCCCTTGATGTCTGTCATGTCGTGTGTCCTTCGTGGTGGTTCGGTCAGATCATCGAGCGCAGGTGATCGGCGGGCTCGAGGCCCAGGGAGCTCAGTGCCGAGGCGTGGTAGACGGTGCTCGGCACGTGGATGGCGTGGGCCAGGCCGACATGCGCGTCGCGCCAGTAGCGCTGCAACGGTTTGTCGGTGCGCATGGCGTTGCCGCCGGAACGGGCGAAGATCTGGTCCACGGCCGTCACCGCGCGCCAGGCCGCGCGCACCTGGGTGCGCCGCACCGCCGCGCGTTCGGCGAAGCCGATCTCCGCGCCCGCGTCGACCAGGTCGAAGATCCGGTCGGCGTTGGCGAGCAGTTCCTGACGGGCGGCGTTGATGTCGGCGGCGGCCTCGCCGATGGCGAACAGCACGTACGGGTCGTCCTTGACGGCGGTGCCCTGGGCGCCGACCCGGTCGCGCTGATAGTCCAGGTGCGCGGCCAGCGCGCCCTCGGCGATACCGACCACCGCCGAGCTGATGCCCAGCGGGAACATCGTCGACCACGGCATCTTGTAGAGCGTCTCGGTGACGCCGTACTCCTTCTGCGCGGTGCCGTCGATGACGTGATCGCCGTTCATCACCCGGTAGTCGGGCACGAACGCGTCCTTCACGATGATGTCCTTGGACCCGGTGCCGCTGAGTCCCACCACATTCCAGGAATCCTCGACGATGGTGTAGTCCTGGCGCGGCAGGATCATGTGCAGCATGGTCGGCGGCAGCGCCATCGACCCGTCGGGGTTGCCGAGCATGGCGCCCAGGAAGATCCAGTCGCAGTGGTCGGTGCCGGAGCTGAACTGCCAGCGGCCGTTGAAGATGTAGCCGCCGTCGACCGGGCGGGCGATGCCGGTGGGCGCGTAGGGCGAGGCCATCCAGGTGTCGTGGTCGTCGGACCACACCTCGTCCTGGACCTTCGGGTCGGCGAAGGCCAGCTGCCAGGGGTGCACGCCGACGATGCCGGTGATCCAGCCGCTGGCCGGGTCCAGTGCGGCGGTGGCCATCACCGTCTCGGCGAACTCGCGCGGGTGCGCCTCGAATCCGCTGTACTTCTTCGGTTGCAGCAGCCGGATCGGGCCCGCCTGCTTGAGCAGCTGGGCCGTGGCGTCGGGCAGCTGCCCGAGCCGCTCGGCCTCGGGGGCCTGCGCGCGCAGCTGATCGGCGATCGCGGCGATGTTGTCGAGAACCTTGGTCATCGGAGGTGGTGCTTTCTGTCGGTGGGGTGGCGGGTCAGGACAGGGTGTTGATGACGGCGCCGCGGGCGATGTTGTCGGCGACCTCGGCCTCCCAGCTGGTCACCGCGCGCTCGGTGTCGATCTCGAACTCGAAGCGCTTGGTCATGTCGTCGGTGACGTCCTCGAGGTCGACATAGAACTGCTTGTACCAGCGGCGCAGCTGGTAGACCGGCCCGTCCTCCTCCGACAGCAGCGGATTGTCGATGGGGGCCTTGTTCTTCCAGATCGCCACGTCCTGCTCGAAGCCGTACTCGACGCCCTGGGCGAACTGGGCGGCCATCGCGTTCGCGTCCGCGTCGGACATGCCCTGCGGCTTCTTGACCATCGCGCCGTACTGCAGCACGAAGGAGTTCTCGCTGACCGGGTAGTGGCAGTTGATGAGCACCGTCTCGATGGTCATGCCGTTGGCCTCGCTCCAGAGCCAGTCGATCATGTAGGACGGGCCGAAATACGAAGCGTCCGACCGCAGAGTCGAATTCGGGTCGTCGTAGCTGGTGCCGACCTCGATGTCGTGGCGCGGGGTCGAGCGCATGTACTGGGTGGCGACCGGACCCTCGAACACATTCTTGAAGTAGCGCGGAAACGCGTAGTGCACGTAGAAGAAATGCGCCATGTCGACGACGTTGTCGACGATCTCGCGACAGTGCGAGCCTTCGATGAGCATCGAGTTCCAGGTCCAGTCGGTCCACTCCGGGGTGCCGTAGCCCTCGATCTCGGGGATGGTCACCGCGTCGGTGGGCACGCTGGCCTGCGGGTCGTGCCAGATGTAGAGCTGGCCGTTGCGTTCGAGTGTCGGCCACGAGCGGGTCTTGGCCAGCGGCGGCACCCGGCGCGCGTAGGGAATCGCGGTGCACTTGCCGTTGCCGCCCCAGCGCCAGTCGTGGAACGGGCAGGCGATCGAGTCGCCCTTGACGGTGCCGTGCGCGAGATTGCCGCCCATGTGCCGGCAGAAGCCGTCGAGCACGTGCAATGCGCCGTCGGTCTCGGACCGGAACACCACCAGCGTGGTGCCGAAAGCCTTGACCTCGTGCGGCTTTCCGTCGCGGAACGTCGAGAGCAGGCCGAGGCAGTGCCAGCCGCGGGCGAAGCGGGTGGGCGCCGCGGCGGCCTCGATCCGGCGGTATTCGGCGGTGGCGTCCAGCGGGCGGCCGTTCGGCGGGTTCTCCGGCATCGAAACCTCCATGGTCTGACGGAGCGGGATGAGCTGCGCCGATGGTCGCGCCGCGAAGGTGTGCCCGGGTCGCCGTGTTCCCGGTCAGCGGACATGTTTTCGGTGCGACCGGGTGGTGTCCCGATCAGCGGGAGAGGAACCGGTCACAACCTGCGCGCGGTCCTAGCGTGAGGGCACCTGCCGAAGAGAGGACTGCTCATGGGTGACGTCGCGATGGTGCTCGAGACCGAGGCGATCCGGGTGTTCGCCGCGGCGGCGCGCTCGGACAATCCGGCCTACCGGCTCGCCGACCGGCCGGTGGTCCCACCAACCTTCCTGCCCGCCGACGGCGCCGTCGGCGACCGCACCGAGACCGACCACCGGTTCTTCGGCCCACCCCCGCGCGCCGGTGACCGGCTCACGGCCATCCTGGCGGCGGCACCGACCGAATCGCTGACCCGCTATTTCGACCGCACCGGCGGGCTCGTCGCCGAATCCTGGGCGGCCGCCGAAGCGCTGGTGGGCGACCCGGCGACCGCCAGGGCCGGCGCGCAACTGGCCACCTACGCCACCGACTGGCTCGGCGCGGAGAACATCCGCCGCTTCCGCACCAGGGCCACCCGGGGCCTGTCCTCGGGCGAAGTGCTGACCTGTGCCGGGCACATCACGCAGAGTTACCTGCAGGACGGCGAACCCCGCGTCGACGTCACCCTGTCCGGGGCCGACGCGGGAGGCACCGTCGTCGTCCGCGCGTGGGCCAGCTTCGCCCACGCCCGACCCTGAGCAGGAGCGTCATGCCCGACACCACCCCCGACCTCGCCGCCCGCATCGCCCGGCTCGAGGCCGTCGCCGCCGTCACCGCGCTGAAGCACCGCTACTTCCGCGCGTGTGACGCCAAGGACCCGGACGGCTTCCTCGGCTGTTTCGTGCCCGGCGCCGAACTCGACTACGGCTCGCTCGGCAAGCACGACGCCGAGGGCATGGCCGCGCTGTTCGCCTCGATCGCCCTGCGTCAGGTCGACGGCGGACCCGCGGTGCTCGACATGCACCACGGCGTGCACCCCGACATCACCGTGCGCGACGACACCACCGCCGAGGGCCGCTGGACCTTGAAGTTCCGGCAGGTCAACCTGCTCACCGGCACAGAATCGGTGGCCACCGGCGAGTACTCCGACGAGTACCGGTTCGTCGAGGGCCACTGGAAGATCGCGCGCAGCACCTTCACCCAGCTGTGGTCGATCACCCGCCCGCTCGGACCGGACGTTCGCGTGAAAAACGGCTGAATCGCCTCCGGACAGGCGTCTGGAATGGTGGAGTGTTCATAATGCACATCAACGTTCGGAGGTAGTTCGACATGACGCGACGCTACGAAGGCAAAGTCGCCTTCATCACCGGCGCGGCCCGCGGCCAGGGCCGCGCCGAGGCGGTCCGGTTCGCGCAGGAGGGCGCGAACATCATCGCGATCGACGCGTGCGCGGAATTCGCGAGCACCCCGTATCCGGGCGCCACCGAGGCCGACCTGGCCGAGACCGCGCGCCTGGTCGAGGCCGCCGGTGGCAAGATCGTCGCGACCAAGGCTGATGTCCGGGATTTCGACGCGCTCTCCGCGGCCCTGGCCGAGGGCATCGCGCAGCTCGGCCGCCTCGATGTCGTCGTCGCCAATGCCGGGATCTGTTCGGCGGCGCTGTCCTGGGAGATCACCGCCGAGCAGTGGCAGGAGACGGTCGACGTCAATCTGACCGGCGTCTTCCACACCGCCAAAGCCGCGGTGCCGCACCTGATCGCGCAGGGCGAGGGCGGCGCGATGGTGTTCATCAGCTCGGTGTCTGGCCTCAAGGGCACGCCGTTCACCGGGCACTACGTGGCCACCAAGCACGCCATCACCGGCCTGGCCAAGACCATGGCCAACGAGCTCGGCGAGCACCGCATCCGGGTCAACACCGTGCACCCGGCCGGGGTGGCGACCGGCATGCAGCTCCTCGACATGGGCCCGCTGCTGGAGAAGTACGCGCACACGCTGGCGCCCATCTTCATGAACGCGCTGCCCACCTACATCACCGAACCGTCCGATATCGCCGCGGCCGTGGCCTGGCTGTGCTCGGACGAGGCCGCCCAGGTCACCGGCGCGCAGATCCCCGTCGACATGGGCAACCTGAACCGCTGACCGCACCGGATTGGTATTTTTATACCGCTCCCTCTAGGGTGGTATAAAAATACCGACTGGAGGCGTGATGGTGGAGTTGAAGTCGCCCGCGGAGATCGAGCGGATGCGGGTGACCGGCCGGTTCGTCGCCGACGTGCTGGCCGGGGTGCGCGCCGCCGCGGCCGTCGGGGTGAATCTCCTGGAGCTGGAAGCGTATGTGCGGGAACGCATTCGCGAGCGCGGCGCGGTGTCGTGCT
Organism: Nocardia sp. NPDC004415; assembly: GCF_053602435.1. Classification (NCBI taxonomy): domain Bacteria; kingdom Bacillati; phylum Actinomycetota; class Actinomycetes; order Mycobacteriales; family Nocardiaceae; genus Nocardia; species Nocardia sp. NPDC004415. The sequence goes on along the minus strand of NZ_JBSGDP010000057.1, from coordinate 34,935 downwards.
ACTGGGACTACGCGCCCTCGTTCGGGCGCGGGCCCTTCCGCAACACCGTGTGCCTGTCGGTCAACGACGCGGTGCTGCACGGGCTTCCGCACGACTACGCGCTGCGCGACGGGGACGTGCTCACCGCCGACCTGGCCGTCTCGATCGACGGCTGGGTCGCCGACGCCGCGGTGACCACCATCGTCGGCACGCCCTCGCCCGCCGATCAGCGCCTGGTCCGCGCGACCGAGGACGCCCTGGCCGCCGGGATCGCTGCAGCGCGACCCGGCGGACGCCTCGGTGACGTCTCCGCGGCCATCGCCGGGGTCGCGCGCGACTACGGCTTCCCGGTGAACACCGAGTTCGGCGGCCACGGCCTTGGCCGCACCATGCACGAGGACCCGCACGTCGCCAACAGCGGCCGGGCGGGCCGGGGCTTCCCCTTGCGGCCCGGCCTCACCATCGCCATCGAACCGTGGTTCGCCGCGGGCACGGCGCAGGTCGTCACCGACCCCGACGGCTGGACCATCCGCTCGGCCGACGGGTCCCGCTGCGCGCACAGCGAGCACACGATCGCCATCACCGGCGACGGCCCGCTCGTTCTGACCACGCTCGACTGATATGCCCGGCGCGTTCGACCGGAGACGCGGTCAGGCGGATTCGGCGATCGGCTCGGCGCGGTAGATCCCGGCCAGCTCGGTCAGGGGGATGTCGAGGGCCTCGGCCAGCCCGACGACCGTGCCGAAGGCGGGCGACGGCAGGCGACCGGACTCGATCTTGCGCAGCGTCTCGGGGGAGATGCCCGCCGCGAGGGCCACCTCGGCGAGCTCACGGTCACCGCGCGCGGACCGCAGGCGACGGCCGAGACGGCGGCCCGCTTCGACCTGGGCGGGGCTGAGGGGGAGACGCACCATGGGTTCGAGGGTAGGGGCGGTATTTAAATACCGCAAGCTGTCGCTGGTCCTACCGGCGGGTGGCGTCGACGAAGGCGCCGTCGGCGAGCAGCGGGACGGTGTGATCGGCGTCGAGGTCGACGGCCAGGGCGACATCCTCGGCGAAGCCGATCGCGGCGAGTTCACGTCCGGAGGCGCTGTCGCTGATCAGCGCGTCCACGGCCGGTGTGCCGCGGAAAGTGCTCGCGGCGGCGTGGGCTTCGGGGGACAGGGTGAGTCCGTGCTCGCGCAGGGCCGTCACCAGTGCACCCGCGCCGAGCCAGTCCTCGATCGCGGGTCGCACCACGTCGGTCCCCGGCCACTGTTCGCCCGCCGGGACGACGGCGATCGGCCGGTCCGGGTGTCCCCACCCGTCCTGGTTCGCCAGCCATCGCGCCACCGCGCTCGCATTGCGCAGGCTCGCGGCCACGACCGGGGTGTCGCGCACGGTGGTGGCGATCGCGGAACCGTTGGGGGAGGGCAGGACCAGGCGCTCGGTGAACGGTGCCCGGCGGATCGCGGCGGGCGAGAGCGACCACGGTGTCGTGGGACCGGCTTCGCGACGGCCGACGGCCAGCGCCGCGCGGTGCTCCTCGGCGAACGCCCGAGCGGACTCGTCACGCCACCGGTACGGGTACACCGCGGTCCCGGCCGCCGTCGCCAGCGATACCGAGGTGGTGAACGAGAGCACATCGATCACCACCACGCACGCGGCACCCGTCCCGATCGCCGCGGCTCCCGCGCGACCCCATTCGACCCGGACACCGAATCCCCGCTGCTGCGCCCACTGTGGCGACACGAAACCCTCCCGCTCTCCGGACGAAACTCCCAGTCCATCACAGAGTTCCGGCATGCGCGAGGATCGCCCGTGAGCCGAACGCGGATCAGGCGTACGGGCGTCTCGGGGCGGCGACTGTCCTCGGCGGACCGGGGATCAGCGCACGGAGGACGGGGTGAGGTCCAGCGGTGCCGGTGGGCGCAGGCGGCGCAGGGTGCCGTCGATGCTGGTGACGTAGACCGACCAGCCCGCGCCGTCGCGGGCGAGGCGGGCCGAGGTGGGGCCGATCGGCGGGGGATCGGGGACGAGGTCCTGCGGGGTGGTCCAGCCGGTGGCGAGGGTGCACCAGGTGCCGGTGGTGGTGTCGAGCTGGTAGGCGCTGCCCGCGTAGTCGCCGGTGACGAAGGCCAGTCCGGACGCGGTGAGGTCGAGATCGTCGAGGCCGGACAGCAGGCCGTCGGCGAGGGTGGCGATCACGGTGGGACGGTCGGGGGCGTCGAGGGGGACGCGCAGGATCTGGGAGGTGGCGACGTCCTCGGTGAGTACCGCCTGGTGATCGGCGGTCAGGGCGAGGCCGTTGGGGCGCGGCACCGGCGACCAGGCGAGGGTGAATTCGCCGGTGGCGGGGCGGTAGCGGCTGATGCCGACCGGTGGCCAGGGCACCGAGAGCTGGGAGATGAGCAGGTCACCGTCGGGCAGCAGCAGCAAACCGTTGGGCTGCACCAGGTCCGGTACCAGGATGGTCACCGCGCCGGTCGGCAGGTCCAGCGCGCTGAGCGTGCCGCCGCCGGAGGGGGTGCTGCCGTCGCCGGTGAGGAAATAGAGGGTGTCACCGTCGAGCCGCAGCCCGGCCGGATGGTCGAGACCGGTGAGCAGCGTGGTGACGGTGTCGTTCCCGTCGATGTGCAGCAGCTCGCCGCGCACGATACCGCTGAGATAGAACCCGCCCCGGCCGTCGGATTCGAGGTTCTCCAGCCCGCCCAGGTCGGCGGCGAGCGTGTCGACCTGCCAGCCCGCGGCGCAGGCGGGCGGACCTGCCTGCGCCGGTGCGGCGGTTCCCCACCCGAGCAGAGCGGTCAGAGCGAGTGCCGATGCCGCACAGGGGATTCCCCGAGATCCACGCATGCCCCGCAGCCTACGGGGTGACGTAGGTCCTCGCCGGATCGTCGCCGAGCCAGGTGGCGAGGAGCCCGGGCGCCGCCGCGTCCGCGGCCAGGGCTTCCCGCTCGCCTGCCGTGAGCTCGAGCGCGGCGAACTCGGCCCGCCAGTGGTCGCGCCGGTCGGTGTCCTCCGCGGCGACGGCGAGTTCGGCCAGCGCCGCGTAGGCCCTGGCCCGGTCGGTGGCGGCGGCCGTGGCGGTGAAGCGGCGCAGGCCGGTTTCCAGGGCCCGGGTGGCGGCGCGATCGTCGTTCTTGAAATCCCGCAGGATGCGGGCGTTGTCGAGCACCTTGGCCAGCCCGGTGAGAGCCTTCGAGCCGCCGTATTCGAGCTCGGCGGGTTCGTCGCGCTGGATGACGATGATCGTGTTGCCGACCGGATCGACCAGGCTGAACCGCGACTGTCCGGGCCGGAACCGGGTGATCCGGGGACAGCCCTTGGCGGGCACCTTCCCGTAGTGCGCGCGCAGCGCCGCGGAGTACTCGGCGTGCCGGGCGGCGACATCGTCGACCATCAGCAGGGCGCCGACCTGCTCGACGGGCAACTCCACTCCGGCGGGCGGGGAACTGAAATGCAGGCCGCAGCCGTGCTTTTCGACGGCGCCGTAGACGTAGGGGCGGGACTGTTCGTAGGTGACGGTGTAGCCGAGTGCGCGATAGAAGACGAGGGTGCCGGGCAGATCGTCGCTCCAGAGCATGGGCACCGCAGTATCAGTGGTCACCGAGTCGACCCTACGAACAGTTCCGCGATGGCGCCCGTACCGATTCCGCCCGGATCGCCGGGCCCGCCCGCGGCCGCGCCGCTAGGCTACGGATATGACGAACCGCCTGGGTGAGGCCGCTACCGCGGACTACGTGCAGCTCACGACATTCCGCAAGGACGGCACGCCGGTGGCGACGCCGGTGTGGGCGGTGGAGCGCGACGGGAAGCTGTATGTCTGGACCGTCACCGACAGCTGGAAGGTCAAACGGATCCGCCGCAATCCCGAGGTCACCGTGCAGGCCTGCAACGCCCGTGGCAGTGCCACGCACGGCGCGGTCGTCACCGGCACCGCCCGGGTGCTCGACGGCGCCGAAACCGAGCACGTGCGCTCGTGGCTGCGCCGCAAGTACTGGTTGACCGGGCCGCTCGTGCTGCTGGCCAGCAACCTGCGCCGCGGCAAGGACGGCACCATCGGCATCGAGATCACGCCCGCCTGATTTCCCCGAACCTGTATCCGGTACCGCTGGTATCGGATACTGTGGGGCGCATGGCCGAGAAACGCAACCGCGCTGTCATCGTCGCCGGCGCGCGCACCCCGTTCGTGCGCGCGTTCACCGACTTCACCCGCCTCGACAGCATCGCCCTCGCCGGCGCGGCCGTGCGCGGCCTGCTCGACCGCAGTGGCATCGCGCCGGGGGAGATCCAGTCGATCGTCTGGGGCGGGGTGGTGCTGCCCAGTCACGCGCCGAACATCGCGCGCGAGGTGGCCCTCGATCTGAACCTCGACTTCGGCTGCGAGGGCTACACGGTGACCCGTGCCTGCGCCTCCGGCCTGCAGGCCGTCACCTCGGCCGCGGCCGCGATCGAACGCGGCGAATACGACATCATGATCGCCGGCGGCAGCGATTCCACCAGCAATGCCGAGATCAAGTTGCCGCAGAAGGTCGTGCACGCGGTCGCGCCGGTCGCGCTCGGAAAACCCAAGGCCAAGGACTATCTCGACGTGGTCCGCCAGCTCGCGCCGTTCACCGATGTGCTGCCGCGTCAGCCGAAGATCGCCGAGCGCACCACCGGGGAGGTGATGGGCGAGTCGGCGGAGAAGATGGCCCGCATCAACGGCATCAGCCGCGCCGACCAGGACGCCTTCGCCGCGCGCTCGCACCACCGCGCCGCCGCCGCGATCGCCTCCGGCCGCTTCGACGACGAAGTGGTGCCGCTGACCACCCCGTCGGGCACCCGGATCGAGACCGACGGGCTGGTCCGGGCCGGGACCAGCATCGAGAAGCTGGCCACCCTGCGTCCGGTGTTCGCCACCGACGGCACGGTCACCGCGGGCAATGCCAGCCCGCTCACCGACGGCGCCTCGGCGGTGCTGCTGATGAGCGAGGAGAAGGCCCGCGCCCTGGGGTTCACGCCGCTGGCCGCGTTCCGGTCCTGGAGTTTCGTCAGCGTCGACCCCGCCGATCAGGTGCTGCTCGGCCCGGCCATCTCGATGCCGCGCGCCCTGGACAAGGCCGGGCTGTCGCTGGCCGACATCGACCTGGTCGACATCCACGAAGCCTTCGCCGCCCAGACCCTGTCGGTGCTGAGCATGCTGGAGAGTTCGCGCTGGGCCAAGGAACGTCTGGACCGCGACGAGCCGGTCGGTTCGGTCGACATCGACAAGCTCAATGTGCACGGCGGCTCGATCTCGCTGGGCCACCCCTTCGGCGCGACCGGCGCGCGCATGGTGACGACCATGGCCAACGAGCTGGCGCGGACCGGGAAAGAGACCGCGCTGCTGGGGATCTGCGCGGCCGGCGGGATCGGCGCTTCGGCGGTGCTCGAACGGGTCTGAGCACGCCGAAACCGGTCCCTCCGCCACAGCGGGACTCGCGCTGCTATCGGGGCGCGAGGGCGCGATAGCGGCTGAGTTCGGCGGCCGCGTCCAGCATGTCGACGCCCTGGTTCGTGAGCTTGTGCTGCCAGCGGTCCAGGGCGGCGGCGAGTGCTTCGGTGCTGCCCGCCGAGCGGATCTGCCGGACGACGTCGGCGATGTGGCCGAGCAGGTATCCGCCGCGGCGGAGCAGGTGGGCCAGTTCGGCGTCGCGCAGGTCGGTGGGGCCGTAGCGGCGGTAGCCGGTGGCGGGATCGCGCTCGGGGGTGAGGATGCCCGCGTCCTCCCAGGCGCGCAGGGTCGCCGGAGTCACCTGCAGGCGGTGGGCGAGTTCGCCGATGGTGCGGGTACCGGTCGGGAGCGTGTGCTGGGCGCCGGGTCCGGAGGTGAGATGGCCGACGGCGCGGCGGACGGCGGTGAGCGTCTCGCGGTCGCGCAGCAGCCGGGCGTGGCCGCGATCGATGATCGTCAGCGCCTTGTCGATGTCGTCGCCGTGCAGGGCCAGCATGATGGCCCCGGCCGTCGCGTGGCCGAAGGCCGCGATCAGCGCGAGGTAGGCGCGCAGTGCGGCCGCGTGTGCCTCGGTGTAGATCCGGTAGCCGGACGGCGTGCGGTCGGCCGCGGGCAGGAAGCCCGATTCCTCGTAGTTGCGGACCGCCTGGGTCGAGAGGCCGTGCTCGCGGGCCAGGTCGGCTGGTCGTAGGTTTCTCACTGGTTGGAGACTTTACGGCACCCGAACAGGTGGTATCCGGTCGAAGTTTCCACCGATCTTTCAACGATACGATCGAGACACATGAGCCAGGAAATCACCACTTTCGTCCCGTCCTCGTGCGTCGTGCTGGCGCTGGGAGAGCCCGCCCACCGCGAACCCGGTTTCGCCCTGCTCCGCAACGAATTGTTCGCCCGCCTGGTCGCGCACGGCTTCCGGTCGATCGCCCTCGAATCCGATCGCGTCGCCGCCCTCGCGGTGAACGACTACGTGTGCGGTGGGCCCGGCACCCTCGACGAGGTGCTGTCGGCGGGCTTCTCCCACGGCTTCGGTGAGACGGCGGCCAACCGCGAGCTGGTCATCTGGCTGCGCGCCCACAACGCGGGGCGGCCCGCCGCCGAACAGGTCACCGTCCACGGCTTCGACGCGCCGATGGAAACCATGAGCGCCCCCAGCCCGCGCCGCTACCTCGAATTCGTCCGCGACTACCTGGATCTCGACCTCGACGTCACCGACCTCGCCGGCGCGGACGAACGGTGGAGCCGCACCGAAGCGGTCCTGGACCCGGCCCGCTCCCCGGGCGCGACCCCCGAGGCCGACCGCCTGCGCGTGCTGGCCGACGACCTGCTCGTCACCCTGCACACCCGGGCACCCGAACGGATCGCCACCACCTCCTACGCCGAATGGCGCAGGGCGGCAACCCATCTCACCGCCGCGCTGGCCCTGCTGCGCTATCACCGGGTGGCCGCCCAGCCCCTGGAAGCCTCGGCGCGCTGGTCCCGCCTCTCGGCCACCCGCGACGCCCTCATGGCCCAGAACATCCTCGACCTCCGCACCGACGAAACCCGCCGCGGGCCGACCCTGGTCTACGCGCACAACCTGCACCTGCGCCGCACCCCGAGCACCATGCGCATGGGACCCATGGACCTCACCTGGGCCGGTGCGGGCGAGATCCTCGGCGCGCTCCTGGGTGAGCAGTACACGGTGGTACTCGGCAGCCTCGGCCGCAGCGCCACCCTCGGCCTCGCCGATCCCGCACCGGGCACCTACGAGGCAGCGCTCCAGGACGACACCGGAACCTGGAGTCTCAGCGCGACATCCACCCTCCGCCCGGCGCAGACCCGCACCGACACCACTCCCGACCAGGGCTACTTCCCGCTCGACCCGGACACCATCGCCGGAGCCGACGCCCTCCTGCACCTGAGCGCGGGTCGGCCGACACCCGACGCCGGCTATGAGCACTACATCGATCGCGCGCGCCGCGGGGCACTCGGGTAACCGGCGCCCGGCGTCGGGCGCCGCCGCCGGACCACCGCCTGGTGACCCGGCGCGGGTACGCCCGTGGGGATGACCGGCGCCCTGCGGGACGATCCGGCGACGTTCAGGACGCGGCCAGCTCCTCGAGGTACTCGGCGACCCCGTCCTCGTCGTTGCTCGCCAGCACCCGATCGGCCAGGGCGAGCACTTCGGGGCGGGCGTTGGCGGGGGCCAGTGCGGTGCCCGCCCAGGTGAGCATGGCGATGTCGTTGGTGGCGTCCCCGGCGGCGGCCACCTCGGCCAGGTCGATGCCGTCGACGGCGCACAACCGTGCCAGCGCACTGGCCTTCGACACGCCCGCCGCGGCCATCTCCATGTACGGCGCCCCGGAATGGGTGAGCTCCACCCCGCCGACGCCCGCGGCGGCCGTGGCCCGGTACAGCTCCGCGCCGGTCACCTCCGGATGCCGGGCCACGATCTTCACCATGGGCTCCGATCGTGCGGGCAGCACGTCGGCCACCGTCATCTCCCGCGGGTCGCGGTGGTGATCGGTGAAGGCGCACAGCGCGGCGTAGGCGGGTTCGGCGACGAACTGGCTCACGGTCGCGCCCACCGTCGCGAACACGACACCGGGAATCAAGGCGCGGATGCGGGTCATCGCGGCCACGGCGGACTCGGTGTCGATGGCGACGGTGTCGACGATCTCGGGCTCACCGGTGGCCAGGTCCAGCAGCACGGCGCCGTTGGCGCACACCACCTTCCCGCGGAAACCACACGATTGCGCGAACTCGTGCACCGAGTGCCGGGCCCGCGCGGTCGCCCACACCACCTCGATCCCCGCCCGCTGGGCCGCGGCCATGGCAGCGGCCGTGCGCGGCGAGATGCTGCGGTCCGAACGCAGCAGGGTGCCGTCGAGGTCGGTGGCGAACAGCCGGATGCGAGTCACCCGACCATGCTGTCACGACCGGCTGGAGCCCCGGTCGAGCGGTGGATCAGGTGGCCTGACTCACCGAGGACATGTGGAAGTCCGGGATCCGCAGCGGCGGCATGGCCGCCCGGCTGAACCAGTCCTTCCACTCGCGCGGCAGGGTGACCTGGGTAGCGCCCGCCTCCGAGACCCGGCGCAGCAGATCCAGGGGACTCTCGTTGAAGCGGAAGTTGTTCACCGCCCCGGTCACCTCCCCGTTCTCGACCAGATACACACCGTCGCGGGTCAGGCCGGTCAGTAGCAGCGAGGCCGGATCGACCTCGCGGATGTACCACAGGCAGGTGAGCAGCAGCCCGCGTTCGGTGCGGGCGATCATGTCGTCCAGCGACGCGTCGCTGCCGCCGGTGAGCAGCAGGTTCTCGCCGGGAACCGTGGCGGGCGCGTCGAATTCCGCGGCGGTGGCCCGCGGATAGACCAGCGACTCGATCACCCCCGACCCGATCCAGTCCACCCGCCGCGCCGGCAGGCCGTTGTCGAACACCGACAGCGCCTCCGACGACGACGGGGTCGCCACGAACGGCCGGTACTCCAGACCGTTCGCGCCCGGATCGGAGTACAGCGTGATCGGAATGTCGGTGAGCCGTTCACCGATCCGGGTGCCGCCCGCGCGGGCGAAGGCGGTGTGGCCCTCGTGCGCGCCCCGGCCCTCCATGCTCCAGGACAGGTAGATCATCAGATCGGCCACCGCCGAGGGCGGCAGCAGCGTCTCGTAGCGGCCCGCGGGCAGCTCCACCCGGCGCCGCGCCCAGTCGAGCCTGCGCGAGAGCTCGGCGAGCAGCCCGGGAGTGTCGACATCGGTGAAATCGGTGGTGCCGACCCCGACCCACGCACTCGCCAGATCGGCGCCCTCGCCGCGTTTTCCGTTGATCTCCACCGAGCCGGTGGGCTGGCGGAACCGGCGCCGGATACCGGTGGAGGTGCCCAGCCAGGTGGTGTGCACCTGGTGGTGGGCGAAGCCGTAGAGGCGGTCGGTGCCGTCGAAACCGGTCGACAGGTCGCGGGCCAGGCCGGTGAACACGTCGATCGCGGTGGTGCCGGGCGCGTCGTCCCAGGTGGCGGTGTCGTCGTCGGCCGGTTCCAGCAGCGGCACGGCGTCGCGGGCCGGGGTCGCCGCGCGGGCGGCCTGCTCGCTCGCGCGCACCACGGCCTCGATGTCGTCCGGATCGACACTCGTGGAGCTGATACTGCCGACCCGCGCGGAGTTCGGGCCGTCACGCAGGATCGAGATCACCGCCCAGTCCCGCGAGACCGAGGACCCGTTGGTGGTCATCGAATTGCCCGCCCAGCGCAGCGACGCCTCGTGCGCGTCGGTGACGATCACGATCGCCTCGTCGGCCTTGGACGCCGCCAGCGCCCGCTCGACCACCGCGCCCGCCGGGAACACACCCGCTCCGGTCACTGTCCGCCCTCCGTCCGGGTGTTGAGAATATTGACCCCGCGCACCAGCACCGAGGGGCAGCCGTGACTGACCGCCGCCACCTGACCCGGCTGGGCCTTCCCGCAGTTGAACGCCCCACCGAGCTGCCAGGTACTCGGCCCGCCGACGGCCTCCATCGACCCCCAGAAATCGGTGGTCGTGGCCTGATAGGCGACATCGCGCACCTGACCGGCCAGCTCCCCGTCGCGGATCCGGAAGAACCGCTGCCCGGTGAACTGGAAGTTGTAGCGCTGCATGTCGATCGACCAGGATTTGTCGCCGACGATATAGAGCCCGTCCTCGACCCGGGAGATGAGTTCGGCCGTGCTGGTGTCGCGCACCGGATCCGGTTGCAGCGACACGTTCGCCATCCGCTGGATCGGCACGTGGTGCGGGGAATCGGCGTAGGAGCAGCCGTTGGAACGGTCCAGCCCGAGGCGCGGGGCGAAGACCCGGTCGAGCTGATAGCCGACCAGCACACCGTCGCGCACCAGATCCCAGCGCTGCCCGGCCACCCCCTCGTCGTCGTAACCGACGGTCGCCAGCCCGTTGACCTGGGTGCGATCACCGGTGACGTGCATGATCGGCGTGCCGTAACGCAGCGTGCCCAGCTGGTCGGGAGTGGCGAAAGAAGTGCCAGCGTAGGCGGATTCGTAGCCGATGGCGCGATCGTATTCGGTGGCGTGGCCGATGGATTCGTGGATGGTGAGCCACAGATTGGTCGGGTCGATCACCAGATCGGTGGGCCCGGCGACGACGCTGGGCGCCTTCACCTTCTCGGCCAGCCAGCCGGGGATCCGCGCGAGTTCGCCGGTCCAGTCCCAGGTTCCGTCGGCGCCGGTGACGTACTCCCAGCCGCGGCCCGCGGGCGCGGCGAGAGTGCGCATGGTCTCGAACACCCCGGCCGCCGAATCGACGGTCACCGCTTCGAGTTGCGGATGCAGACGCACCCGCTGCTGGGTGATCGCCGAGCCCGCGGTGTCGGCGTAGAAACTCTGCTCCTTGACCTGCAGCACCGAGGCCGTCACGTGGTCGACACCGTCGGCGCTCGACAGCCGCTCCGAATAGTCCTGCAGCAGCGCCACTTTCTCCGCCGTCGGCACCGCGAACGGGTCCAGGTCGTAGGCCGACACCCAGGACACGTCGTCGTAGCGTGGCTCGTCGGCGAGCTCGACACGCTCCCGGTTGAGCGCGCGCAGGGTGCGCGCGACGGTGACCGCGCGGCGCGCCACCTCCGCGGCGGTCTCGGGGGTGAGCGCGGCATGGGAGGCGAAACCCCAGGTGCCGTCGACGATCACGCGCACCGCCAGCCCCACCTCGGTCGCGTCGGTGACCGCCTCGACCCGGCCGTCGCGCAGCCGGATCGATTGCGTCACCAGGCGTTGCACCCGCAGGTCGGCGTGCTCGGCACCGGCCGCGCGCGCCGCCGAGAGCGCCGCCTCGGCGAGGGCGCCGAGACCGAGCGCGCGGAACTCCTCGTCCACATCCCTGGAAGTCGTGGTATCGCTCACCGGACCTACGCTAGCCGGTGGCACCGACACGCGGGAGCCGTGCGCGCGAACGTGTCCGCTGCCAGTGCGGATTTCGCGCCACCGGGCGCGAAAACCCGGTCCCGGCAAGCGCCGACGCGGACGCGCGGGACCGCGCTCCTCCCGCCGGGAACAGCGCGGATGCCGTAGGGTGCCCGCCGTGCCGCCTTCCGCCCTGCGTGATCGAAAAAGGGAACGAACCCGCCGTGCGATTCTGCTGGCCGCGGTCGACTTGTTCGAGGCCGGCGGCTATGAGGAGACGACGGTGGCCGACATCGCGGCCGAGGCCGAGGTCGGCACCCGGACCTTCTTCAACTACTTCGCCAGCAAGGAAGAACTGCTCTTCCCCGAACCCGACGACCGGGTCCGCGCGGCGGTGGCCGCCATCGCCACCCGGCGCCCCGGCGAACGCCCGGTGGAGGTGCTGCTGCGGGCGCTGCGCGCCGCGGGCGACAACCTCGGCGAGCACCGCGCGGGCGACCTGAGCTCGCGCATCGCCGCCCTGCGCGCGCAGGTCTCGCGGACGGTGCCCGCGGTGAGCGGACGCGCCGCGCACGCCCAGCTGATCGCCCAGCGCGAGATCGCCCGTCAGCTGCACGCCGCCTTCCCACACGAACTCGACGAGATCGGCGCCGCGGCCCTGGTCGGCGCGGTGGTCGGTGCCGTCTCGGGCGCGCTGACGGTGCTGTTCCAGCAACCACAGCACAGCATCGAGGACGGCGAACACCTGCACCGCAAGATCCACGAGACCACCTCGCGGGTCCTGCAGCCGTGGCTGACCGCCGCGGCGCCGGTCGAACCGGTCCGCTAACCGAACTGCTGCCAGCCCAGCCGGATCACCATCACCACCACCACGACCAGCAGCACGATCCGCACGAAGCCGGCGCCGCGGGCCAGCGCCATGCGCGAACCCACCAGCGCACCGGCCACGTTCGCCACCGCCATGCCCGCCCCGAGACCCCACAGGATGTGCCCGGTCGTGCCGAGGAACAGCAGCGCGCCCACATTCGACCCGCAGTTGATCACCTTCGCCATCGCCGCCGCCCGCACGAACTCGGTGCCGAGCAGAGTCGCGAAGGTGATGATCAGGAAGGTGCCGGTGCCGGGCCCGAGCAGGCCGTCGTAGAGGCCGATCAAGCCCGCGGCCAGCCCGACCACCAGGATCACCTTGCGCCGCGTCGGCGGATGGGTGGCCATCGTCATGCCCACCGAGGGACGCAGTGTGACGAACACCGCCACCCCGACCAGCACCACCATGACCAGCGGGATGAACAGGTCGCGGTCGATCAGCGAGACCGCCGCGGCACCGCAGGCCGCGGTGATGGCCGCGATCACCGCACCGGGTATCAGCACCGCCCACTGCATCGGGACCCGGCGCACGAAGGTCACCACCGCGGTCGCCGTGCCCGAGAGCGCGGCCAGCTTGTTGGTGCCCAGCGCGGTCTGCGGGGCGATCCCGGGCACGACCAGGAACAGCGTCGGCAGGATGATCAGCCCGCCGCCACCGACCACCGCGTCCACCCAGCCCGCCGCGGCCGCCGCCACCAGCAGGACCGTCCAGTCTCCGAGTTGCACCCCACCAGGCAATCAAGATCACGCGGGGAAAGCCAGCCCACGCCTAGGCTGGGCCGGTGCGCCGCTTCAGCCTGTGGCTCCGCGACCGGCCCGTGGTCGCCGATCTGCACTTCGCGATCATCCTCATGGTGCTCGACGCCTTCGGGGTGGGCGGCGAGCAGCATCCGGTCGTCTACCTGGCGTTCTCGGTGGTGCTGCCGCTGCCGTTGATCCTGCGCCGGGTTTATCCGCGCGCGATGGCGGCGGCGATGTTCGTGCTGTCGCTGCTGTGCACGCTGGTCACCGCCGCGCAGGGCGGCACCACCACGACCGGGCACATCGGGCTGCTCGGACTCGGCGTGATGCTCTACACACTGGTCGCCTACGTCGGGCGCCGCGACGGGCTGATCTTCCTGCTCTGCCTCGGGATCGACCTCGGGCTCTCGCTGCTGTTGCTGCGCGAACCGGAGGGCGGCGACATCGTGCTGGTCGGCGCGATCTACGCGCTGTGCTGGACGCTCGCGGAATTCAACGGTGCCCGCCACGCCTACGACGCCGAGGTCGCGGCCCGGCTGGCCGTGGCCGACTACGACAAGGAACGCCGCGCCCACGACGCCGTCGCCGCCGAACGCACCCGTATCGCCCGCGAACTGCACGACGTGGTCGCCCACGCGGTGAGCGTGATCATCGTGCAGGCCGACGGCGCCAAGTACGCCCTGCGCAACGACCCCGACAGCGCCGAACGCGCCCTGGCCACCATCGCGGGCACCGGCCGCGACGCCCTGCGCGAACTGCGCCGCACCGTCGCCCTGCTGCGCACCGAGCACGCCCCGGAACTGCTCCCGCAGCACGGCAGCGCGGGCATCGCCAAGCTGGTCGAGATGATGCGCGAGACCGGACTGGCGGTCGACCTGGAATTGGCGGGCGAACTCGACGACATCGCGCCCGAGGTGAGTCTGGGCGTCCACCGGATCGTGCAGGAATCGCTCACCAACACCCTGCGCCACGCCGGAGCCAGTCCGAAGGCCGTGGTGCGGGTGCACCGCCGCGACGACGAGGTGGTGGTCGAGGTCACCGACAGCGGCGGCGTTCCGGTGCAGCCGAGCGCGGCGCCCGGGGGCGGAATGGGCCTGGTCGGGATGCGTGAGCGGGTCGCGGTACTGGGCGGCACGCTCTCGGCGGGCAGGCTCGACGACGGGCGCTGGCAGGTCCGCGCGGGTCTGCCACTACGGACCGACCAGGACTGAATCGGCCGTTAGGGTAGGGAAATGCCGATCAGCGTGCTCGTGGTGGACGATCAGGAACTCATGCGGATGGGCCTGAAGATGGTGCTCGGGGCCCACCCCGACATCGAGGTGGTCGGCGAGGCGGGCAACGGCGACGAAGCGGTGCGCCGGGCGGGGGAGCTGCGCCCCGATGTGGTGCTCATGGATGTGCGCATGCCGGTCGTCGACGGCGTCACCGCCACCGGCCGCATCGTCGCCGCCGGTGACGGCGTCCGCGTGCTCGTCATGACCACCTTCGACCTGGACGAACACGCCCTGGGCGCCCTGCGCGCGGGCGCCAGCGGATTCCTGCTCAAGGACACCCCGCCCGAGGACCTGATCTCGGCCATCCGCAGCGTGGCCGCCGGGGACGCGGTCGTCTCGCCCAAGGTCACCAAGCGCCTGCTCGACCGCCTGGTCGCCGACGACCCTGCCGGCCTGCGCGACCCGGGCGTGCTCGACGTGCTCACCGCCCGCGAACGCGAGGTGCTCGAGCAGATCGCGGCGGGGCAGTCCAATGCCGAGATCGCCGCCGCGCTGTTCCTGTCCGAGGCCACGGTGAAGACCCATGTCGGCCGCGTGCTGACCAAGCTGGGGCTGCGCGACCGGGTGCAGGCGGTGGTGCTGGCCTACGAGACGGGCCTGGTCCGGCCGGGCGGTTGAGCGGGCCGGGAGAAAAATCGGGCGCTCGTGCGTTGTAGAGGGAGATCGTCCGAAAGGATCGCCCATGACCGCCGTGCTGTTCGTGCTCTACCTCGTCGTCGAGATCGCCGCCCTGATCGGTCTCGCCCAGCTGATCGGTGTCGGCTGGGCGCTGCTGGTGCTGGTCGCGGTGTCCGGCGTGGGTTTGCTGCTGCTGGGGGCGCAGGGCAGACGGGTGTTCGACCGGTTCCGGCGGGCCGCGCGCGGGGAGGTCACCGCGGAGAGCGCGGTCGCCGACGGACTGCTCGTCGCCACCGGCTCGGTGCTGCTGTTCGTGCCCGGCCTGGTCACCGGACTCGTCGGCCTGCTCGCGCTGTTCCCGCCCACCCGCGCATTGCTGCGCCCGGTGCTAGAGAAGCTCGGCACCCGCCGCTTCGGCCCGCTGCCCTCCTTCGCACCCTCGCAGTATCGCGGGATGGTCGTCGACGCCGACAGCGGCGATGTGGTCGACGGGGTGGTCGTCGGACAGTGGTACGACGACGGACACACCAGCGGCCCAAGGGCACTGGGCTCCGCCTGAATCCCGGCGATGCCGCCCGGCGGCGCGCGAGGGTCTACAGTGTCCGGATGGCCACCGAGCAGATCACCATCACGGTGAGCGAGCAACTGGCCGACGCGGTGCGCAAAGCGAGCACTGCTGCCGGACAGTCCCTGTCGGATTTCACCGTCGCCGCCTGGCGACTCGAACTGATCGCCGCAGAGGCGGGTGGGCACACGCCCGCCGGGCTGCGCCACGGCGACGTACACGCCCTGCTGTCCCTGCCGACCTGACGATTCGCCGATACGGCAGACTGGGTCACCGTGAGTACCCAGTTGCTGATCGGCGGTCGTTTCTACAGTTCCAGCTCCCCGGACGCGACCGCCATGGCGGTCACCGACGGCACCGTGGTGTGGCTCGGCGCCGAGGCGCCGGGCCGTGCCCTGCACCCCGACGCGGAGATCGTCGACCTCGACGGTGCCTTCGTGGCGCCCGCGTTCGTCGACCCGCACGTGCACCTGACCGCGCTCGGCCTGCAACTGACCGGACTCGACGTCAGCGCGACGGCCTCGCTGGCCGACCTGCTCGCCGCGGTCCGCGCGCACGCCGCACGACAGCCCGACGGGGTGATCATCGGCGAGGGCTGGGACGACACCACCTGGCCGGAGGGCAGGCCGCCGACCGTCGCCGAACTCGACGACGCGGCGGGCCCCGGCAGACTGGTCTACCTGGCCCGCGTCGACGCCCACTCGGCGGTCGCCTCCTCGGCGCTGCTCGACGCCGCCGGGCCGCTCGGTGAGGGGTTCACCCGCGGTGAGCCGGTCCGCGCCGACGCACACCACCGCGTGCGCACCGTCGCACTCGCCGAACTCGGTCGCGCCCAGCGTGATTCGGCCCGCGCGGCCGCCCTGGACGCCGCCGCGGCCGCGGGCATCGTCGCGGTGCACGAATGCGCCGGACCCGACATCTCCGGCCGTGACGACGTGCGCGAACTGCTCGCCTTCGACCACGGCGTGCAGGTGCGCGCCTACTGGGGCGAGGCCGTGCGCACCGCCGAACAAGCCCGCGCGCTCGTCGCCGAACTCGGCGTGCACGCCCTCGGTGGTGACCTGTTCGTCGACGGCTCGCTCGGCTCGCATACCGCGCTGCTGCGCGAGAACTACGCCGACGCGGCCGGCTGCGGCAAGAGCTTCCTCGATGCCGACGCCCTCACCGCACACCTGCGCGCCTGCACCGAGGCGGGCATCCAGGCGGGATTCCACGCCATCGGTGACGCCGCCGTGGACACCGTGGCCGCCGGATTCGCCCGCGTCGCCGCCGAACTGGGCGGACCGGCGGTCGCCGCGCGCGGGCACCGGGTCGAGCACGCCGAGATGATCGACGCCGCCGCCATCGCCCAGCTCGCCGCCGTCGGCGCGATCGCGTCGGTACAGCCGGTCTTCGACGCCACCTGGGGTGGGCCGGACGGCATGTACGCCACCCGGCTCGGCGCCGAGCGCGCCGCGGGCCTGAACCCCTTCGCCGCCATGGCCGCCGCGGGTATCTCCCTCGCGATCGGTTCGGACGCTCCCGTCACAGTGATGAATCCCTGGGAGCAGATCCGTGCGGCCGCTCACCACCGCACATCCGGCCACGGGCTCTCGCCGCGCGCCGCGTTCGCCGCCGCCACCCGGGGCGCCTGGCGTGCCGGTGGAGTCCGGGACGGTGTGGCGGGCACGCTCACGCCCGGCGCACCCGCGTCCTACGCGGTGTGGGACGCCGGTGACCTCGTCGTCGCCGCGGCCGCCGACACCGTCCAGCGCTGGTCCACCGACCCCCGCTCCCGCGTGCCCGGCCTGCCCTCGCTCGAGCCCGGCGCCACCCTGCCCACCTGCCTGCGCACCGTGCACAACGGCACCACGATCTACACCGCCTGACCGGCCGACCTCGCGAATCACGGAGCCGCACACCATGATCGACCCCGCCACCGGCCACCGCCCCGACGCCGCGGCCGGTACACCGGGCGAGCCCGAAACCCCGCACCCGGGCCCCCGGCAGACCTCCGCCCCGGGCGAGTCGGTGGGTCAGCGCGTCTCGTCCACGGCCCAGGGTGCTGCCGAGGAGCCAGGTGGGCGCGATGCCGAGTCCCTCGGCCCGATCGCGACGGGGCCGCATGACTCCTCGTCGGCGAGCGGAGCCGCGGAGGCGACGCGCTCGGACGCGGAGCGTACCGAGTCCGCCGACGATCCGGCGGCCGGGGACCGGCGTTCGGGCCTGGGCGGTCGGTGGAATCGGGCGCTGTCGCTGCGCGTACTCACCGCCGTGGTGGGCGGGCTGCTGCTGTACGGCAGCTTCCCACCGCGCCCGTGGTGGTTCCTGGCGCCGGTCGCCATCGCCCTGCTCACCCTCGCGGTGCGCGGCCCCGGCACGCTGCGTGGCGGCTTCGGGTACGGATTCCTCGGCGGACTGGCCTTCTTCCTCCCGCTGCTGCCGTGGACCGGCATCTACGTGGGGCCGGTGCCGTGGCTGGCGCTGTCGACGGCCTGCGCCGTCTTCTTCGGGCTGTGGGGTGTGCTGGCCCGGTGGCTGAGCGCGCTGCCCGGCTGGCCGGTCTGGCTCGCGCTGGCCTGGACCACCGCCGAATGGGCCAGGTCGAACGTCCCGTTCGGCGGATTCCCGTGGGGGCGGGTCGCTTTCGGCCAGGCCGACGGCTGGTACCTGCCACTGGCCGCCTACGGTGGCGCACCCCTGATCGGGTTCGCCGTCGCCCTGACCGGCACCGGCCTGGCCGCGCTGGCGCTGCGCGTGCGGGCGTGGCTGCGCACCCCGGCACCCCGCACCGCCGACCGGGCGGTACGCCGCGGATTCGCCACGGCACTGATCGCCGTGGCGGTCATGCCACTGGCCGGCGTGCTCCTGCGGCCGACGCTGCCCGCCCCGGACGCGGGCCATCGGTCGGTCACGGTGGCCGCCATCCAGGGCAGCGTCCCGCGCCTCGGCCTGGACTTCAACGCCCAGCGCCGCGCCGTCCTCGACAATCACGTGCGCCGCACCGAGGAACTCGCCGACGAGGTCGCCCGTGGCAGCGCCCCGCGCCCCGACGTCGTCATCTGGCCGGAGAACTCCTCCGACATCGACCCGCTGCGCAATGCCGACGCCGCCGCCCTCATCACCCGCGCCTCCCTCCGGATCGGCGCCCCGATCCTGGTGGGCGCGGTCCTGGTGAACGGTGACCGCACCACCACCAACTCGGTGATCGTCTGGAACGGCGCCCAGGGACCGGGGGAGCGGCACGACAAGAAGATCATCCAGCCCTTCGGCGAATACCTGCCGATGCGAGGTTTCTTCCGTTTGTTCTCTTCCTATGCCGACCGCGCCGGATATTTCGTTCCGGGAACAGGTGACGGAACGGTCACGGCCGCTGGGATTCCGATCGGTGTGGCCACCTGTTACGAAGTCGCCTTCGATCGGGCATTCCGGGAATCTCTGGCATCGGGTGCGCAACTGCTGACCGTGCCGACCAACAACGCCACCTTCGGCGAGAGCGAAATGACCTACCAGCAATTGGCGATGTCGCGGGTGCGGGCGGTCGAACACGGCCGGGCCCTGGTGGTCGCGGCGACCACCGGCGTCAGCGGGATCATCACCGCCGACGGCGCGCTCGCCCAGCAGAGCGCGCAGGTGGTCCCGGCCGCTCTGGTGGCGAGCCTACCGTTGCGCGACACGTCGACAATCGCTTCGCGAATCGGCCCAGCCCCGGAACTGGCTTCCGTTATCCTGTGCGCGATCGGCGTCGGACTGGTGTTTTTCCGTCGCCGCCGAGCGAATCCGACGCGAGATGCTCGGAGTTCGGACAATTCTGAATAAGCGGTTTGTTTCAACCCGGGGGAAGCGGGCGAAAGTCGCCGCTGTAGGGGTGTAATCCGTTGAGCTCGAAATAAATCCACATCGGTAGCCATCCGGCTGCCGGAGTACTCCGAATCATGGGCGTGGAAAGCCACGCCCTGGGCCCTCTTGTGCCCGGGCGCTGCTCGGGGAGTCGTGACACAAGGCAGAACGGAGTGCTTGATGAGTTCAGTGGCCACCGACCGCGTCAGCTCATGCGTCACCGACGGGGATGTCGGCCAACCGTTCGCCCTCTCACCCGGCCAGACGGCGCTCTGGTACGCGCAACGGATCAGGCCCGACATCCCGCTCACCATCGCCCACTACGTCGAACTGCACGGCGCTCTCGACGTCGGCAGGCTGCTCTACGCCGTGGAGCGCTACGGTGCCGAATCCCAGGTCGGACACGTCCGCCTACTCGAGGTCGACGGGGTACCCCATCAGCGGGTCGACCCCTCCTGGCGGCCCGGCTGGGCTCGGATCGACCTTCGCGGCGAACCCGACCCCCGGGCCGCCGCACTGCGCTGGATGAACGATCACGCCAGCACCCCCATCGACATGGAGCGTGAACCGCTCACCATCAATGTCGTGTTGCGGGTCGGTGACGAGGACTGGTTCTGGTACGAACGTGGTCACCACATCGTGATCGACGGTTACGGTGCGATGAACGCGCTCACCCGCACCGCCGAGATCTACACCGCCGTCGGCGAACAGCGGGAACCGTCCGTGTCCCGGGCCGCCGCGCTGGTGGATCTCTACGCCGACGAGTCCCGCTACCGCGAGTCGAGCCGCTTCCGCGCGGATCGGGAATACTGGATGGAGCAGCTCGCCGGGGTCGGCGAGCCGATGACGCTGTCCTCGGTCACCGCCGCGGGCGACACCCACGATCCGGGCAGGCACCGGGCCACCGCGGTGCTCGCGCCCGAGGTCGACACCCTGCTCACCGACGCGATCGCCACGCACAGCTCGGCCAACTCCGCGCTCATCGTCGCCGCGCTGGCCGCCTACGTCCGCTCGGTCACCGGCGATCCCGACGTGGTGCTGAGCCTGCCGGTCTCCGCGCGCACGACGGTCGCGCTGCGCCGCTCGGCGGGCGTGGTGTCGAACGTGGTGCCGCTGCGGGTGCGTTTCGACGAGCACACCACCGTCGCCGACGTGGTGCGCCAGACCGAACTGCAGATCACCGGCGCGCTGCGCCACCAGCGCTACCGCTCCGACGACATCCGCCGCGACTGCGGCTACTCGCGGGACGCCCGCGGATTCTTCGGCCCGATGGTCAACATCATGCTCTTCCACGACGAGCTGAAGTTCGACGACATCGCCGGTCAGCTTCACGTGCTCGCCACCGGTCCGGTCGAGGACCTGTCGATCAACATCTACAACGGCGACGGCGGCCGCATCCAGCTCGACTTCGAAGCCAACCCCCGGCTCTACGGCGAAGCCGAGGTCGCCGCCCACCACGGCCGGTACCTGGACTTCCTGGCCCGCTTCCTGGCCGCCGACCCGGGCACCCCGGCACAGGCGCTGACCGCGATCACCGCCGCCGAGCAGACCACGGTGCTGCGTACCTGGAACGCCACCGAGATGCCGGTGCCGCCCGCCACCCTCGTCTCGCTGTTCGAGGACCAGGTCCGCCGCAGCCCGCACGCCGTCGCGCTCGAATTCGGTGACCGCGCCATCGGATACACCGAATTCGGCGACCGGGTGAACCAGCTGGCCCGCGAGCTCGTCGCCCGCGGCGCCGGACCGGAGACCACGGTCGGGCTGTGCCTGCACCGCAGTATCGAGATGGTGATCGGCATGTACGCGGTGCTGGCGACCGGCGCCGCCTACCTGCCACTGGACCCCGAACACCCGGTCGACCGCATCGACGCCGTTCTCACCCAGGCCCGTCCGGTGTTCGTGCTGACCGCCGCCCGCGACGGGGTGTCGCTGCCCACCGGGACGGTGCGCCTGGATCTGGACACCCTCGACGTCACCGGCCACAGCATCGCCCCGATCACCGACGCCGACCGCCGCGCGCCGCTGCGGGCCGACCAGCTCGCCTACGTCATCTTCACCTCCGGCTCCACCGGCAGGCCCAAGGGCGTCGGCATCACCCACGCCGCGATCGTGAACCGGCTGCGCTGGATGCAGGCCGAGTACACCCTCGACCACACCGACGCGGTGCTGCAGAAGACCCCGGCGACCTTCGACGTGTCGGTGTGGGAGTTCTTCTGGCCGCTGCAGGTGGGTGCCCGGCTCGTCGTCGCCGCGCCCGACGGGCACCGCGACCCGGCCTACCTGGCCCGCATCATCACCGAGAAGTCCGTCACCACAGCGCATTTCGTGCCGTCGATGCTGTCGCTGTTCGTCACCGATCCGCGCGTGCGCGGCGGGGCCGGACTGCGGCGGGTGTTCTGCAGTGGCGAGGCGCTGCCCGGCGCCACCGTCGCCGATTTCCACGCCGCCCTGCACGGCCCCCTCGGTGGTCCGGAGCTGCACAACCTCTACGGGCCCACCGAGGCCGCGGTGGACGTCACCTACTGGCCGTGTCCGGCCGAGGCGAGCACGGTGCCGATCGGCTCGCCGGTCTGGAACACCCAGACCTACGTGCTCGACGCGCACCTGCGGCCGGTGCCGCCCGGGGTGGTCGGTGAGCTGTACCTGGCCGGCGTCCAGCTGGCCCGCGGCTACCTCGGCCGCCCCGACCTCACCGCCGACCGGTTCGTCGCCAACCCGTTCACCCCCGGCACCCGGATGTACCGCACCGGTGACCTGGCTCGATGGCAGGTCGAGACCGGTGTGCTGGAGTACCTGGGGCGCACCGACTTCCAGGTCAAGATCCGCGGCCTGCGCATCGAGCTCGGCGAGATCGAATCCGCGCTGCTCGCCCGGGACGGAATCGCTCGCGCGGTCTGCGTGGCCAGGGCGAGCCGCACCGGCGAAGACGAGCTGGTGGCCTACGTCGTCGCGGCCACGGGTGCCCCGGCGCCCGATGTCACCGCGCTGCTGTCGGGACTGCGGCGTGGGCTGCCGTCCTACATGGTGCCCTCCGCGCTGGTCGTCCTCGACGAACTGCCGCTGAGCGCCAACGGCAAGGTCGACCGCAAGGCGCTGCCCGCGCCGGCCTCCGGAGTGCGGCTCACCACCGGTGCCGCCGCGCCGCAGACCGAACTGGAATGCGCGCTGGCCGAGATCTTCACCGAGGTCCTCGCCCTGGACGGCACCGAGATCGGGGTGGAGGACAGCTTCTTCGACCTCGGCGGCAACTCGCTGGTCGCCGCGCGCGCGGTGGCCCGGATCAACACCACCCTCGACGCCGACCTGACCATCCGTCACCTGTTCGAGGCGTCCACCATCGCCACCCTGGCCGCCTACATCAGCACCCACCGGCCCGAAACCTCCACGCCCAAACTGGTTCCGGTGCACCGGCCCGAGCGCGTGCCGCTCTCGCTGGCCCAGCAGCGGCTGTGGATCCTCAACCGCTTCGCCGAACACGCCGCCGCCTACAACATGCCGCTGGCCCTGCGGCTGACCGGACCGCTGGATCTGGGTGCCCTGCGCGCCGGGTTGCGCGACGTGCTCGACCGGCACGAGAGCCTGCGCACCAGCTTCCCCGAAGGGCCGGAGGGCCCCTATCAGCTGATCCAGCCCGCCGTGGCCATCGACCTCGAGCCCGTCGACGCGATCGCCGCCGACGTGCCCACCCTCGCGGCCGAGGTCGCCGGTCGCGGCTTCGACCTGCGCACCGAGACCCCGCTGCGGGTGGCGCTGTACCGGGTGGGCACCGACGATCACCTGCTGCTGGTGGTGCTGCACCACATCAGCGGTGACGGCTGGTCGGTCGCCCCGCTCGCGCGCGATCTGATGGTGGCGGTCGGCGCCAGGGCGGGCGGCACCGCACCGCAGTGGACGCCGCTGCCCGTGCAGTACGCCGACTTCGCACTGTGGCAGCGCGAACTGCTCGGCGCGGAAACCGATCCCGAGGCCCCGCTGGGCAAGCAGCTCGGGCACTGGCGCCAGGCGCTGGCCGGCCTGCCCGATCAGCTCGACCTGCCCCTGGACCGCCCGCGGCCGCTGCAACGCGACACCGGCGGCGACACCGTCGCCTTCACCCTCGACGCCGAGATCCGGCGCGCGGCAGCCGATCTCGCCACCGCACACGGGGTCAGCATGTTCATGGTGCTGCACGCCGCGCTGGCCACCCTGCTGTCGCGGCTGTGCGCGAGCACCGACGTCACCGTCGGTACGCCGATCGCGGGCCGGTCCGATCCGGCGCTCGACGAGCTGGTCGGCATGTTCGTCAACACCCTGGTCCTGCGCACCGAACTCGATCCGGCCGCGGGCTTCGACCGCGTGCTGGCCCAGGTCCGCGACACCGATCTGGACGCCTTCGCCAACCCCGACGTGCCGTTCGAGCGGCTCGTCGAACTGGTGAACCCGGAGCGCTCCACCGCCCGGCACCCGCTGTTCCAGGTGATGCTGTCCTACGACCGCACCCCCGAACTGCGCATCGAGCTGCCCGGCGTGGCCGCCGAACTCGTCCCGCTCGAGACCGGCGTCGCCAAGTTCGACCTGCAACTCGAGGTACGCGACAACCACGACGACGGACCGCTGGAAGCCGAATTCGGCTTCGCCACCGATGTTTTCGACCGTGGCACGGTGGAGTCGATCGCCCGGCGGTTCACCGCCCTGCTGGCCGCGGTGATCGCCGACCCGACCACCCCGATCGGTGATCTCGACCTGCTCGACCGCCGCGAGATCGCGCGGCTGGTTCCCATCGCCGGCGCCCCCGCGGAGCCGGCGGGCACCCTGGCGCGGCTGTTCGGCGACACCGCCCAGCGCCTCGCCGACGCCGTCGCCGTGCGCTACCTCGGCTTCGACACCACCTACCGGGAACTCGACGAACGCTCGAACCGGCTGGCGCGCAGCCTGATCGCGCACGGTGCGGGCCCCGAGGCCGTGATCGCGGTGGCCCTGCCGCGCAGCCTCGAATCGATCGTCGCCATCTGGGCGGTCGCCAAGACCGGCGCCGCCTACGTGCCCGTGGACCCGGCCTACCCGGCCGAACGCATCGCGCACATGATCGGCGATTCCGGCGCGGTGCTCGGGCTCACCCTGCCCGAGCACCTCGCCGCCCTGCCCACCACCACCGGCAAGCATCGCCGCGCCCCGGAATGGCTGGTCTTCGGCACCGCCGACTTCGAGGCCGACTGCGCGAGCCGCGCGGCGGGCCCGGTGACCGACGCCGACCGCAGGTATCCGATGCGGCCGGGCCAGCCCGCCTACCTCATCTACACCTCGGGCTCGACCGGCACGCCCAAGGCCGTCGTGGTGACCCACGCGGGCATCGCGTCGCTGGCCAGCGAGCAGACCCAGCTGTTCAAGGTGAGCGACGCCTCGCGCACCATGCACTTCTCCTCACCCAGTTTCGACGCCTCGGTCCTGGAACTGCTGCTCGGTTTCGCCGCGGGCGCCACCCTGGTGGTCGCCCCCGCCGACCTCTACGGCGGGGCGGAGCTGGCCGCGTTCCTGCGCTCGGAGCACATCACCCACGCCTTCATCACCCCGGCCGCGCTGGCTACCGTGCCCGCCGGGGACTTCCCCGAGCTGGGCACGGTGATCGTCGGTGGTGAGGCGTGCTCCGACGAGCTCGTCGCCACCTGGGCTGGCCGCTACCGGATGCACAACATGTACGGCCCGTCGGAGGCGACCGTGGCCGTCACCGCCAGCACGGCCATGGTGCCGGGGGAGCCGGTGCCGCTCGGCGGTCCGGTGCGCGGGATGCGGCTGTTCGTGCTCGACGCGCGGCTGCACCCGGTGCCGCCGGGCACGCCGGGCGAGCTGTACGTCTCCGGGCCCGGTCTGGCGCGCGGCTACCTGGGCAAGCTCGCGCTCACCGCGCAGCGCTTCGTCGCCAATCCGCACGGACGGGTGGGGGAGCGGATGTATCGCACCGGTGACCTGGTGGTCGCCGACAGCATCGGGCGGCTGCGTTTCCTCGGCCGCGCCGACGACCAGATCAAGATCCGCGGCTTCCGCGTCGAACTGCGCGAGATCGACCACGTCCTGCGCGAGCACCCGGGGGTGCGTTCGGCGCTGACGCTGGTGCACGTCGACGAGCAGGGCCAGCAGCGGCTGGCCTCCTATGTCACCGTCGACGGCCCGGTCGACCCCGCCGCGGTGCTCGACACCGCCCGGGGCAGCCTGCCCGGGTACATGGTGCCCGCCGCGCTGACGGTGCTCGACCGGATGCCGGTGACTCCCGCGGGCAAACTGGACCGCAAGGCCCTGCCCGCACCGGAATTCGCCGCCGCCGGTGGCTCGCGTGCCCCGCGCACCCACCTGGAGATGCGGGTCGCCGCGGTGTTCACCGAGGTGCTCGGACGGCCCGTCCCCGGCGCCGAGGACAGCTTCTTCGACATCGGCGGCAACTCGCTGCTGGCCACCCGGCTCGCCGCGGCCCTGCACGCGGATTTCGAGGTGGACCTGCCGGTGCGCCAGATCTTCGACGCGCCCACCGTCGCGGGCATCGCCGGGCTGATCGCGGAAGCGCCCCGGACGCAGCGGGTGGCGCTGGCGGTACACACCCCGCGCCCGGGACGCATACCACTGTCGCTGCCGCAGCAGCGGCTGTGGTTCCTCAACCGATTGTCTCCCGAATCCAGCGCCTACAACATCGCATTCGTCTTGCGAATCGGCGGAGATCTGGACATCGGCGCCCTGCGCGCCGCGCTCACCGACCTGGTGGCCCGGCACGAGGTGTTGCGCACGGTGTTCCCCGAGGACCTGTCCGGCGCCCAGCAGGTGGTCCTGCCGCTGGCTCAGGCGGTACCGACCGTCGAGGCCGTCGACACCGACGACGAAGGCGCGCGGGCGGCGTTGACCACCCTGGCGCGCACCGGGTTCGACCTCACCCGCCAGACCCCGCTGCGGATCTCGTTGCAGCGCACCGCCGCCGACGAACACCTGCTCGGCGTGGTCGTGCACCACATCGCCGCCGACGGTTGGTCGCTCGGCCCGCTCACCCGCGATCTGGCGGTGTCCTATGTCGCCAGGGCCGCGGGCTCGGCCCCGCTGCGCGAGCCGCTGCCGGTGCAGTACGCGGACTTCAGCCTGTGGCAGCGGGCCGTGCTCGGTGCCGAGGACGACCCGGAGAGCATCGCCGCCACCCAGGCCGCGTACTGGCGCGAGGCGCTGGCCGAACTGCCCGACGAGCTGCCGCTCCCCTTCGACCGGCCGCGTCCGGCCGAGCCGGTCGGCGAGGCGGGCACCGTCACCTGCGCGGTGTCGGCACCCCTGCAGGACGCCATGGCGGAACTGGCCTCCCGTACGGGCGTGAGCCTGTTCATGGTGGTGCGCTCGGCGCTGGCGGTGCTGCTGCGCGGGGTCACCGGCGGGCGCGACATCCCGATCGGAACCCCGGTGGCCGGGCGCACCGACGTCCAGCTCGACGAGCTGGTCGGCATGTTCGTCAACACCCTGGTGCTGCGTTCCGACGTCGACCCCGACCGCAGTTTCGCCGACCTGCTGCACACCGACCGCGACACCGAACTGGCCGCGCTGGCCAACGCCGATCTGCCGTTCGAGCGGGTCGTCGACGCGCTCGGTCGCGACAGCAGGGCCAGCAACCGGCATCCGCTGTTCCAGGTCGCGCTGAGCATGCAGGACGACCGGACACCGGAACTGGAGCTGCCCGGTCTGCGCCTGAGCGCCGAGGAACTCGACATCGCCCGCGCCAAGTTCGACCTGGAACTGCGCGTCGCGCCCGGCACCGACGAGCGTCGCTACGAATTCGTCTACGCCGCCGAGCTTTTCGACGAGTCGACGATCCAGACGCTGGCCGAACGGTTCGTGCAGATCCTCACCCAGGTGACCGCCGACCCGCGGCAGCTGGTGCGCGAACTCGATCCGCTCACCGTCACCGAGCACCGCACCCTGGTGCCCGCGCAGGGACCCGCCATGGTGACCCCGATGGTGTTGTCCGACATCGTCGAACGCGCCGCCACGCTCTTCCCGGACCGGCCCGCGCTGCGCTGGTTCGCCGGGGGCAGCGTCGCCGGGGAGATCGGCGAACTCGACTACGCCGACGTCGCCCACCGGGCACACCGGCTCGGCCGGGCGCTGATCGCGCGGGGCATCGGCACCGGCGACCGCGTGGCGGTCGGGCTCACCCGTTCGCTGGACTGCGCGCTGGCGATCTTCGGGGTGGCCTCCAGCGGTGCCGCGTTCGTGCCGGTCGACCCGCGCTACCCGGCCGACCGGGTGCGCCACATGCTCACCGACTCCGGTGCCCGGGCGGTGCTCACCAGCAGCGCCGACGCCGAGGCGCTGCGCGAGGCCGCCGGGCCGCTGGACACGCAGTGGCTGCTCATGGACGACGAGACCCTGCACACCGAGCTGGCCGGATACCCAGGCGCGCCGATCACCGACGCCGAGCGGGTCCGCCCGGTGCGACCGGCCGATCTGGCGTATCAGATCTACACCTCCGGTTCCACCGGTCTGCCCAAGGGCGTCACCGTCACCCACGGCGGTCTGGTGAGCCTGGCGGTGGACCTGCGCGAACGCATGGGCCTGGACCGTTTCTCCAAGACGTTCTTCTTCTCCACCCCGAGCTTCGACGTCTCGGTGCTGGACATGCTGCTCGCGGTCTACTCCGGCGCCGAGATGGTGATCGGCCCGATCGACATCTACGGCGGCGACGAACTCGGCGCGCTGCTCGAGCGCGAGCACGTGACCCACACCTTCCTCACCCCCGCCGTGCTGGCCTCGATCGACGCCCAGCGCTGGCCGCTGCCGCACCTGCGCGGGCTGATGGCCGGTGGCGAGGCGGTGCCGCCGGACCTGGTGGAGAACTGGGCGCCGGGACGGCGGTTCGTCAACGCCTACGGGCCCACCGAGTTCACCGTCATCGCCGCCATGTCCGAACTGCGCGTGGGTGTTCCGGTGACCATCGGCACGCCGGTGCGCGGCTCGCGCGCGCTGGTCCTCGACGAGCGGCTGCGACCGGTCGTCGTCGGGGTGCCCGGCGAGCTCTACATCGGCGGTGCGGGGATCGCCCAGGGGTATCACCGGCGTCTCGGCCTCACCGCGGGACGGTTCGTCGCCGATCCGTTCGGCCCGGCGGGCAGCCGCATGTACCGCACCGGCGATGTCGTGCGCTGGACGCCCGCGGGCGAGCTGGACTACCTCGGCCGCAGCGACCACCAGGTGAAGGTGCGTGGATTCCGCATCGAGCTCGGCGAGATCAGCGCCGTGCTCGGCAGCCACCCGGACGTCCGCTTCGCCCATACCGAGGTGCGCACGATCGCCGGCGACGACCGGATCGTGGCCTGGGTCCAGCTCGCCGAGGGCACCGATCCGGCCGAGCTGGCCGCCGTGCGCGGCCACGCGGCGGCGCGGCTGGCCGGGCACATGGTGCCCGCCGCGCTGACGCTGCTGGACCGGGTGCCACTGACACCGGTCGGCAAACTGGACCGCGGCGCGCTGCCCGAGCCGGAGTTCACCACCGCCGCGGGCCGGGCCCCGCGCACGGAATCGGAGCGGCTGGTCGCCCGGGTGATCGGTGAGCTGGTCGGCGTCACCGAGGTCTCGGCCACCGACAGCTTCTTCGACGTCGGCGGCAACTCGCTGCTGGCCACTCAGCTGGTGGCCAGGCTGGCCGCGGCCAGCAATGTGCGGCTCGAGGTGCGCACGGTGTTCGCCGCGCCCACCGTCGCCGAACTGGCCGCGCTGATCGAGTCCGGTCCCTCCGGCGACGACGGCCGCCCCGAACTGGTGCGGCGGTCGCGTCCGGAACGGATTCCGCTGTCGGCCGCCCAGCACCGGCTGTGGTTCCTCAACCGGTTCAACGCCGGTGCGGGGGGCGAGAGCCAGTCGGTGGGCGCCTACAACATCCCGGTCGTGCTGCGCCTGCACGGCACTGTCGATCTCGACGCACTCATCGCCGCTTTGCACACGGTGCAACGACGGCACGAGACGCTGCGCACGGTGTTCCCGGAGAACGCCGGCGAGCCGGAGCAGCTGGTGCTCGATCCGGAGATCGCCGCGGTGACCCTGTTCCACGCCACGGCGGCACCGCACGAAGTCGACAGTGCCGTCACCCGGTTCGCCACGCCCGGTTTCGATCTGGCGTCGGCGGTCCCGATGCGCGCGGCGCTGATCACCGTCGACCACACCGGGCTGCCGGTGCCCGCCCAGGCCAAGCTGGCCGTGGCCGGGTCCAAGGAGCACGTGCTGGTGCTGGTCGTGCACCACATCGCGATGGACGGCTGGTCGCTGGAACCGCTGGCGGCCGAGGTGGCCGCGGCCTACCGCGGCATCCGGGCGGGCGAACCGTTCGGCGCGGAGATCCCGGAGATCCAGTACGCCGACTACACGCTGTGGCAGAACGAGCTGCTCGGCACCGAGGACGACCCGGACGCGCTGATCAGCAAGCAGCTCGCGCACTGGCGCGGCGTGCTCGACGGCCTGCCCGAACTGCTCTCCGTGCCCGCCGACCGATCCCGCCCGCCGGTGCCCTCCTACCGGGGCGGCACCGTGGACTGCGCGGTCGACGCGGCCACCCACCGCGCGCTGCGCAGCATCGCCACCGCCAACAACGTCAGCATGTTCATGGTGCTGCACGCCGCGCTCGCGGTGCTGCTGCACCGGGTCACCGGCACCGACGACATCGCGGTGGGCACCGCGAGCGCGGGCCGCGGCCATCCCGCGCTCGACGCGATGATCGGCATGTTCGTCAACACGCTGGTCCTGCGCACCGAAGTCGCCGACGACCAGGCCTTCGTCGAGCTGCTGCGCACCGTGCGCGACGGTGATCTCGACGCGTTCGCGCACGCCGATCTGCCCTTCGAACGGCTCGTCGAGGTCCTCAATCCGGCCCGGTCGCAGGCGCATCACCCGCTGTTCCAGGTGATGCTCTCGGTCCGCAACACCCCGGTGCGGATGCTGGAGCTGCCCGGCCTGCGGATCGAGGCGGTCGACACCGACGCCGGCATCGCCAAGTTCGACCTGCAGTTCACCTTCCAGGAGACCCAGACCGCCGACCGCGTCGGTGACGGCATCGCCCTGTCGGTGAACTACGCCGCCGACCTGTTCGACGAGGTCACCGCCCGCAGGCTCGGTGACCGGCTGGTGCGGCTGCTCACCGCGGTGGCCGCCGACCCGAACACCGCCGTCGGCGACCTGGCCCTGCTCGACGCCGTCGAGTGGACCGCGCTGGCACCGGTCCACGGCGCCAGGGCCGACCGCCCGGTCACTCTGCCCGTGGTGTTCGGCGCCGCGGTCGCCCGTTCGCGGGACGGCGTCGCGCTCAGCGCCGGCGACACCGTGGTCACCTACGATGCCCTCGACCGGTGGACCAACCGGCTGGCCCGGGTGCTCATCGGCCACGGCATCGGCCCGGAAAGCCTGGTGGCCCTCGGTATTCCGCGTTCGGTGGAATCGGTGGCGACCATGCTCGCGGTCGCCAAGGCGGGCGGGGCGTTCGTGCCGGTCGACCCGAACTACCCGCCGCAGCGGATCAGTCACATGCTCACCGACTCCGGCGCGGCCCTCGGGCTCACCCTGCTCGCGCACCGCGACCGGCTGCCCGGTGACACCCGCTGGCTGGTGCTCGACGACCCGCACACCCGGGCCACCGTCCTGGGCACCGACGACTCACCGATCACCGACGCCGACCGGATCCGGCCGCTGCGCCTGGCCAACCCGGCCTACGTCGTCTACACCTCCGGCTCGACCGGCACGCCCAAGGGCGTGGTCGTCACCCACGGCGGCCTGTCGAACTTCGCCGCCGAGACCGCCGACCGGTACGACGTGCGCCCGGGCAGCCGGATCCTGCACTTCGCCACCCCGAGTTTCGACGGCGCGCAGCTCGACATCCTCTTCGCGCTGGGCGGCGCCGCGACCCTGGTGATCGCCCCGGCCGGGGTGATCGGTGGCGAGGACCTGCGGCAGTTGTTCATCCGGGAGCGGATCACCCACGCGTTCATCACCACCGCCGCGCTGGGCACCGTCGACCCGGCGGGCGTGCACTCGCTCGCGCACGTGCTGGTCGGCGGCGAGGCACTACCGCCGGACCTGCTCGCCCGCTGGGCGCCGGGACGCAACTTCTACAACGTCTACGGCCCCACCGAGACGACCATCGTCACGCTGATGCCGCAGCCGATGAGCCCGCAGGGGCCGATCACCATCGGCGGCCCGATCCGCGGGGTCGCGGCCACCGTGCTCGACCGGCGTCTGCACCCGACGCCGATCGGGGTCACCGGGGAGCTGCAGCTGGCCGGTTCGGCGCTGGCCCGCGGCTACCACAACCGGCCCGGCCTGACCGCGCAGCGCTTCGTCGCCGATCCGTACGGCGCCCCCGGCGAGCGCATGTACCGCACCGGTGACCTGGTGCGCTGGCGGGCGGGCGCGAGTTCGGCGCTGGAGGTGGAATACGTCGGGCGCACCGACCACCAGGTGAAGGTGCGCGGTTTCCGGATCGAACTCGGCGAGATCGATGTCGCGTTCGGCAGGCACCCCGAGGTCGAGTTCGCCCTCACCATCGGGCACACGACCGCCGCCGGTGTCACCGCGCTGGTGTCCTATGTCAAGGCGCGGGCCGGTGCGGCGCCGACCGTGGCCGAGCTGAGCGAGCACGTGGGCGCGCACGTGCCCAACTACATGGTCCCGCAGGTGATCATGCTGCTCGACGAGGTGCCGCTCAACCCGGTCGGCAAGCTCGACCGGGCCCGGCTGCCCGAGCCGGTGTTCAGCACCACCGAGGGCTACCGCGCGCCGGTCACCCCCGCCGAGGTGGCGCTGTGCGCGGTGTTCGCCGAGGTGCTCGGGCTCGAGCGGGTGGGTGCCGAGGACGGGTTCTTCGAACTCGGCGGCAACTCGCTGCTGGCCACCAAGGTCGTTGCCGCGCTGCGAGACCGGGGCTACGACATGCCGGTGCAGATGATGTTCGGCGATGCCAGCCCGGCGGGCATCGCGCAGCGGCTCGACTCCGGCGACGCGGCCGCGGTGATGGCCGCGGCCACCGGGCCGGTGCTGCCGTTGCGCCCGTCGACCGGCCCGCACGACACTCCGCTGTTCTGCGTGCACCCCGCGATCGGCCTGTCCTGGTGCTACGCGGGCCTGCTCGCGCACCTGGCCCCGCAGCGCCCGCTCTACGGCCTGCAGGCCCCGCACGTCTCCGGCGACGACAGCTTCACCTCGATCCCCGAGGCCGCGGGACACTATGTCGCCCATATCAAGTCGATCCAGCCGCACGGTCCCTACCACCTGCTCGGGTGGTCGCTCGGTGGCCTGATCGCGCAGGAGGTGGCGGTCCAGCTGCAGGAGATGGGCGAGGACGTCGCGCTGCTGGCCATGCTCGACAGCTACCAGCTCGGCGACCGCTGGCTCGACACCGCGCTGCCCAGCGTGGCCGACATCCTCGGCGAGTTCGGTGCCGATCTGCTCGACGGGGCACCCCTGCCCGCCGATCTGGATCTGCACGAAGCGGCGGATCTGCTGCGGTCCCAGCCGGGCCCGTTCGCCGCGCTCTCGGTGGACAACCTGCAGCGGCTCTACACCGGTTACGCCGACGGCACGGTGATGGCCAACAAGTTCCGGCCGCGCCTGTTCGACGGCGACCTGCTGTTCTTCACCGCCGCGGCGGACGAGATCAACGCCGCCGACCCCGGCCGCTGCGCCGAGGCCTGGCAGCCGTTCGTCACCGGCAACATCCACAACCACGACCTGCCCTGCAGGCACGCGGCGATGACCACTCCGGAATCGCTGGCGGCGATCGGCCCCGTGCTGCATCGCCACCTCGACGCGGTCCCCGAGATCACCGTGTGCGGCGGCGGCCAGAAGGAGATGCGTCCGTGAGTCTGGCGGTAGAAGTGCGTGGCCTGGCCAAGAGTTACGGCAAGGTGCGCGTACTGAAGGAGATCGACCTGGAGATCCCGGCGGGGACCGTCCTGGGCCTGTTGGGACCCAACGGCGCGGGCAAGACGACGACCGTGCGGATCGTCACCACCCTGCTGCGACCCGACGCCGGTTCCATCCGCGTCGCCGGCGTCGACGTGCTGGCCGACCCGGCCACCGCACGCACCCGCATCGGGCTCTCGGGCCAGTACGCGGCGGTCGACGCGAACCTCACCGGCTACGAGAACCTGCGCATGGTGGCGCGCCTGTACGGCATGTCGCAGAAGCAGGCGGTGGCCAGGGTGGAGGAACTGCTCACCGCGTTCGGGCTGGACTACGCCGCGGGCAGGCGCGCGGGCACCTACTCCGGCGGCATGGCCCGGCGCCTGGACCTCGCGGGCGCGCTGGTGGCCCGGCCGCCGGTGGTGGTGCTCGACGAACCGACCACCGGCCTGGACCCGCGCGGCCGGCTGGACATGTGGAAGGTGATCGGCGACCTCGTCGACGACGGCACCACGGTGCTGCTCACCACCCAGTACCTCGAGGAAGCCGACCTGCTCGCCGACCGGATCACCGTGATCGACAAGGGCGGGGTGATCGCGCGCGGCTCGGCCGACGAGCTGAAGACCTCCATCGGCGGCGACCGGCTCACCGTCACCCTCGCCGCCGGGCAGAGCCCGTGGCCCGCGGTGTCGGTGCTGCAACAGGTGGGCGTCGGCGAGCCGATCCACGAACCCGGCACCGACGAGGTCTCGGTGGTGGTCGGCAACGGCTCGCGCACCATGGTCGAAGCGCTGCGCCGCCTCGACGACGCCGGTGTCTGCGTGCTCGACGCCAACGTCGTGCGGCCCACCCTCGACGACGTGTTCCTGTCCCTCACCGGAACCCCGGCCGCGCCCGCCCCGGAACCCGAAACCGACGATGTGCAAGAGGAGATCCTGTCGTGAGTGCCCCGGACCTCGCGGTCGACGACTACGAAACGCGCGACCTGCCCATCCAGCAGCCCACCCCGCGCCCGGCGGTGCCCGTCGACGCGCAGCCGCGCGCCCGCTTCCTGCGCGACAGCGGCATCGTGGCCTACCGCAACCTGCTGACCATCCTGCGCGTACCGACCCTGCTGGTCACCGCCACCGTGCAGCCGCTGATGTTCGTGTTCCTGTTCGCCTATATCTTCGGTGCCTCGCTCGGCGGCGACCAGTACCGCGAGTTCCTGCTGGCGGGCATCTTCACCCAGACGGTCGCCTTCAACGCCGCCTTCACCACCGTCGGCCTGGCCGGTGACCTGCAGAAGGGCATCATCGACCGGATGCGCACACTGCCGATGTCGCGGCTGGCGGTGCTCATGGGCCGCACGCTCTCGGACCTGGTGGTCAACATCCTCAGCCTGGGCGTGATGGTGATCTGCGGCTACATCGTGGGCTGGCGGATCAACGGCGGCATCGCCGACGCGGCCCTGGCCTTCGGCATCATCCTGCTGTTCGCCTTCGCCATGTCCTGGGTCGGCGCGCTCACCGGCCTCATCTCGCCGACGGTCGAGGTGGCCCAGAGCGCGGGCCTGATCTGGATGTTCCCGCTGTCGTTCATCTCCTCGGCGTTCATCTCCGCCCAGACCCTGCCCGGGCCGCTGCGCACCATCGCCGAATGGAACCCGATCACCGCGGTCTCGGCGGCGGGCCGCAAGCTGTTCGACAACGACGCCCCACCCAGCTTCGGCACCCCCACCGGCTGGCCCGCCGACAACTGCGTGCTCTACGCGGTGATCTGCTCACTGGTCATCCTGGCCGTCGCCATGCCCGCGGCGCTGCTGCAATACCGCAAGGTCGCCAGCCACTAGCCGGAGACGCCGAGGGCCGCCTCCCGATCGGG
>NZ_JBSGDP010000056.1:0-42419 GCF_053602435.1 Nocardia sp. NPDC004415 | reverse complement strand
GATGTTGTCCTGACAAGACGACTCGGCTCGTCAAGGCGATCGGAGTACTGCAGGACCGCGAGCGTCAGGCCGAGGCAGCAGGATGAAAAAGGCTCAGTGATGACCGACATCGCTGTACCCACCATCTACAAGGGCCTGGCCGGAGTCGTGGTCGACACCACCGCGATCTCGAAGGTGGTGCCGGAGACGAACTCGCTGACCTATCGTGGCTACGCCGTGCAGGACCTGGCCGCGCACTGCTCGTTCGAGGAGGTGGCCTACCTGCTGTGGAACGGGGAGCTGCCCGATCACCGCGAGCTGGAACGGTTCTGCCAGCAGGAGCGCGCCTCGCGCCGGGCCGACCGGTCGCTGCTGTCGCTGGTGGCCAAGATGCCGGACAACTGCCACCCGATGGACATCGTCCGCACCGCCATCAGCTATCTGGGTGCCGAGGACCCGGCCGAGGACGACAACTCGGCCAAGGCCAACCGCGCCAAGTCGCTGCGGATGCTCGCGGTGCTGCCGACCATCGTGGCCGCCGACCATCGCCGCCGCCGCCGCGGACTGGACCCGATCCCGCCGCACTCGCACCTGGGGTACGCGGAGAACTTCCTGAATATGTGCTTCGGCAGTATCCCGTCGCGGGAGCTGGTCAAGGCCTTCGAGGTGTCGCTGATCCTCTACGCCGAGCACAGTTTCAACGCCTCCACCTTCGCCGCGCGCGTGGTCACCTCGACGCTGTCCGATATCTACAGCGCGGTCACCGCCGCCATCGGCGCGTTGAAGGGTCCGCTGCACGGCGGTGCCAACGAGGCGGTCATGCACGACATGCTCGAGATCGGCGATCCCGCGCTGGCCGAGGAATGGCTGCGTAACAAGCTGGCGCACAAGGAAAAGGTGATGGGCTTCGGCCACCGGGTCTACAAGAACGGTGATTCCCGGGTGCCCACCATGAAACAGGCGTTCCTCGATATCGCCGCCGCCACCGACGGCGACAAATGGGTGCGGATGTACGAGACGCTCGAACGCACCATGACCGAGGCCACCGGCATCAAACCGAATCTCGATTTCCCGACCGGCCCGGCCTATTACCTGCTCGGTTTCGATATCGAGGTGTTCACCCCGATCTTCGTGATGAGCCGGATCACCGGCTGGACCGCGCACATCATCGAACAGGGTGAGTCCAATGCCCTGATCCGTCCGCTGAGCGAATACGTCGGCGTGCCGCAGCGCACCGTCGTCGCCTAGCAGATCCCAGCTATCGGCGGCCCGCACCACCCGTGCGGGCCGCCGTTTCGTACCCGGCGCACCCTCGCTGACGCCCCGACTCGACAAGGTCGACATGTTCTCTCGAATCCTGGTAGCCAACCGTGGCGAGATCGCCATCCGCGCCTTCCGCGCCGCGTACGAACTCGGCGCGAGCACCGCCGCGGTGTTCCCGTACGAGGACCGCAATTCCCCGCACCGGCACAAGGCCGATCAGTCGTATCAGATCGGCGTGGAGGGTCATCCGGTTCGCGCGTATCTGTCGATCGAGGCGATTGTCGACGCGGCGAAATCCGCAGGTGCCGACGCCATCTACCCGGGATACGGGTTCCTGTCGGAGAATCCCGAACTGGCGGCGGCGTGCGCGCGCGAGGGCATCACCTTCGTCGGGCCCTCGGCCGAGGTGCTGGAAATGGCGGGGAACAAGGCCACGGCCATCGCGGCGGCGAAGGCGGCCGGACTGCCGGTGCTGACCTCGAGTGAGCCGTCGGCCGACATCGAGGAATTGCTCACCGCTGCCGCCGAATTGGAGTATCCGATCTTCGTCAAGGCCGTCGCCGGGGGCGGTGGCCGCGGAATGCGCCGGGTGGCGGAGCCCGAGCAGCTGCGGGAGGCGATCGAGGCTGCTTCGCGAGAGGCCGAGTCTGCCTTCGGCGATCCGACCGTGTTTCTCGAGCAGGCGGTGGTGAATCCGCGTCATATCGAGGTGCAGATTCTGGCCGACCAGTACGGCAATGTGATGCACCTGTTCGAGCGGGACTGCTCGTTGCAGCGGCGGCACCAGAAGGTGATCGAGCTCGCTCCCGCGCCGAATCTGGATCCGGCACTGCGCGAACGCATCTGCGCCGACGCGGTGGCCTTCGCCCGGCAGATCGGGTACGTGAACGCGGGCACCGTGGAATTCCTGCTCGACGAACGCGGCAATCACGTGTTCATCGAGATGAATCCGCGTATCCAGGTGGAGCACACGGTGACCGAGGAGATCACCGATGTGGACTTGGTGCAGGCGCAATTGCGGATCGCGGCGGGGGAATCCCTGGCCGAGCTGGGATTGAGCCAGGAGACGGTGACGATTCGCGGCGCCGCCCTGCAATGCCGGATCACCACCGAGGACCCGGCCAATGGTTTCCGGCCCGACACCGGGCGGATCACCGCGTACCGGACGCCGGGTGGTGCGGGGGTGCGGCTCGACGGTGGCGCCACCGTGGGCGCGGAGATCGGGGCGCATTTCGA
Organism: Nocardia sp. NPDC004415; assembly: GCF_053602435.1. Taxonomy (NCBI): domain Bacteria; kingdom Bacillati; phylum Actinomycetota; class Actinomycetes; order Mycobacteriales; family Nocardiaceae; genus Nocardia; species Nocardia sp. NPDC004415. The sequence goes on along the minus strand of NZ_JBSGDP010000056.1, from coordinate 39,941 downwards.
TTCATTGCTGGTGAAGCTCACCTGCCGGGGCCAGGACTTCCCGGCCGCGGTCGCGCGGGCACAGCGGGCGGTGACCGAATTCCGTATTCGCGGGCTCGCGACGAATATCCCCTTCCTGCAAGCGGTTCTGGACGATCCGGATTTCCGGGCGGGGAAGGTGAACACCTCGTTCATCGACGCGCGCCCGGATCTGGTGACGCGGCGGGTCTCGGCGGACCGGGCATCCAAGATTCTCGACTATCTGGCCGACGTGACGGTGAACAAGCCGCACGGGGAACGGCCCACCACGGTGTACCCGCACGACAAACTGCCCGCCATCGACCTGACCCCGCCGCCGCCGGACGGATCGCGTCAGCGCCTGCTGGCCCTCGGACCCGAGGGTTTCGCGCGCGCCTTGCGGGAACAGAAGGCACTGGCGGTCACCGACACGACGTTCCGGGACGCGCATCAGTCGCTGCTGGCCACACGTGTTCGGACCAGTGGCCTGCTCGGTGTGGCCGGGCATGTCGCGCGATTGACCCCCGAACTGCTCTCGATCGAGGCGTGGGGTGGCGCGACCTACGATGTGGCGCTGCGGTTCCTGCACGAGGACCCGTGGGAGCGGCTGGCCGCGCTGCGCGAGGCGGTGCCCAATATCTGCTTGCAGATGTTGCTGCGCGGGCGGAATACGGTGGGGTACACGCCCTATCCGGAACAGGTCACGCGGGCATTCGTGTCGGAGGCGGCGTCCACCGGTATCGATATCTTCCGGATCTTCGACGCGCTCAACAATGTGGAACAGATGCGGCCCGCCATCGAGGCCGTGCGCGAAACCGGCAGTGCTGTCGCGGAAGTCGCGTTGAGTTACACCGGTGATCTGCTCGATCCGAACGAGCAGCTCTACACCCTCGACTACTACCTCAAGCTCGCCGAGCAGATCGTGGACGCGGGTGCGCACGTCTTGGCGATCAAGGACATGGCCGGGCTCCTGCGCGCACCGTCGGCCGCCAAGCTCGTGACGGCATTGCGCAGCAACTTCGATCTGCCCGTGCACGTGCACACCCATGACACTCCCGGCGGTCAGCTCGCTACCTACCTGGCCGCGTGGCAGGCCGGTGCCGACGCGGTCGACGGTGCTTCGGCGGCCATGGCCGGTACCACCTCGCAGCCTGCGCTGTCGGCGATCGTCGCGGCCGCCGCGCACACCGAGCGCGACACCGGCCTGAATCTGCAGAACGTGTGCGATCTGGAGCCGTATTGGGAGGCGCTGCGGAAGGTATACGCGCCGTTCGAGTCCGGGCTTCCGGCGCCGACCGGGCGGGTGTACACGCACGAGATTCCGGGTGGTCAGCTGTCGAATCTGCGTCAGCAGGCGATCGCTTTGGGTCTGGGTGACCGGTTCGAGGAAGTCGAGGCCAAGTACGCGGCGGCGGACCGGCTGCTGGGTCGTCTGATCAAGGTGACGCCCTCGTCGAAGGTGGTCGGTGACCTGGCCCTGGCGCTGGTGGGTTCCGGTGTGGAGATCGAGGACTTCGCCGCTGATCCGGGTCGCTATGACATTCCGGATTCGGTGATCGGTTTCCTGCGTGGTGAGCTCGGTACTCCGGCCGGTGGCTGGCCGGAGCCGTTCCGTACCAAGGCGCTGGCCGGGCGCAGTGAACCCAAACCCGAAGTCGCGCTGACGGCCACCGATCGGGCCGGTCTCGACGGGTCGCCGGACGAACGCCGCGACACCCTCAACCGACTGCTGTTCCCCGGCCCGACAGCCGAATTCCGCGCTCACCGGGAGAAGTACGGCGACACCACGGGTCTGTCGGAGAACCAGTTCTTCTACGGATTGCGCCGGGGCGAGGAGCATCGGGTGCAGTTGGAGAAGGGTGTCACGCTGCTCATCGGGCTGGAGGCGATCTCGGAGCCGGACGAGAAGGGGATGCGCACGGTCATGTGCATCATGAACGGGCAGTTGCGCCCGGTCGCGGTGCGCGACCGTTCGATCGCCTCGGAAGTTCCGGTCGCGGAGAAGGCCGACAAGAACAACCCCCGCCAGCTCGCGGCCCCGTTCACCGGGGTCGTGACTCTCACTGTGGCCGAAGGAGATTCGGTTGCCGCCGGTGATTCGATCGGCACGATCGAGGCAATGAAGATGGAAGCGGCCATCACCGCGCCGCGCGCCGGTATCGTCGAACGGGTCGCCACGGCGAAGGTGCAGCAGGTCGAGGGCGGCGACCTACTCGTGGAATTGGGGGACGTCGATGACCGGTGACCGAGAGCCCGAGACGACCGGTGCGCCACCGGCATCCTTGCGCGCCCGCACCCGTTCGGTCGCGCAGCGCCTGCGCGACCACGGTGGCGGCCGCGTACCGTTCTCGGTCGAGTTCAACCCGCCCCGCGACACGGCCGGGGAGGCCCGGTTGTGGCGCACGGTCCGCGAATTCGAGCGCATGCACCCGGCCTTCGTCTCCATGACCTACGGCGCGGGCGGCTCCACCAAGGACCGCACGGTACGCATCACCGGTGAACTGGCCACCGAGACCACGCTGCTGCCGGTCGCCCACCTCACCGCCGTCGGGCACAGCATCGCCGAGTTGCGCTCGCTGGTCGGCTCCTACGCCGACTCGGGCATCCGCAACCTGCTCGTGCTGCGCGGCGACCCGCCCGGTGACCCGCTGGGCGCCTGGCGCAAGCACCCCGCCGGCGTCGAATACGCCGAGGAACTGGTGCGCATCGTGCGCGACCTGGGCGACTTCCACGTCGGGGTGGCCTCGTTCCCGCAGGGCCACCACCGCTCACCCGACCTCGACCACGACACCCGGTTCCTGGCCGCGAAACTCCGCGCGGGCGCGGACTATTCGATCACCCAGATGTTCTTCGACGTCGAGCACTATCTGCGCCTGCGCGACCGGGTGGTGGCCATGGACCCGGTCGAGGGCGCCAAACCGATCATCCCCGAGCTCATGCCCATCACCTCGCTGCGCACGGTGCGGCGCGCCGAGGAACTCAGCGGCCGCGCCCTGCCCCGATCGGTGATGGCTCGGCTGGAGAAGGCCGCGGGCACCGGGCCCGAGGAGGACCGGGCCGCCGTGCGCGCCGAAGGCGTCCGGATCGCCACCGAGATCGCCCAGCGCCTCATCGACGAGGGCGCCCCTTGCCTGCACTTCATCACCCTCAACTTCGCCAAGGCCACCCGCGAGGTCCTCACCAACCTCGGCTACGCCACCCACACCACCACCTCCGCCGTGGCCTGACCACCGATCAGCACGCTCCGGCCACGGCCGGGTAATTCACTCGACGGGTGATCGCGGCGTTGTTAGCGTGGTCGGCATGCACTTGTTCTTCCTCTGAGATTCCAGGGCCGCTTCCGCCTCGGCGGACAGCCGACGGCCCTCTCTTCGATGTTCCGTCGCGCGCTCGGCGCGCGTCCATCGACCAGGGCACCCCCTCCGTTTGTGACGGATGGTGCGGTGTGCCCGGAGGAAAACATGACCTCTCGAATTCGGCCTGCCCGTGCGCGGGCCCAACTGACCTGCACCGATATCCACCTCCAGCGCGGTGACCGCGTGGTGCTCGACGGCGTCGAGCTGACCGTCTCGCCCGGCGCGCGGTGGGCCGTCGTCGGCGAGAACGGGCGCGGCAAGTCCACCCTGCTCCACGTGCTCGCCGGAGAACTCGCCCCCGACCAGGGCACCGTCGCCCGTGTGGGCACGCTGGCGCTGGCCACCCAGGAGATGCCCGACCACGACGAACGCACCGTCGGCGCCGTCATCGACGAGCACCTCGCGGCCGCCCGCGCCGCCATGCGCGCGCTCGACGAGGCGACCGAAGCGATGACAGAAGGCCGTCCGGGCGCCGACGAGGACTACAGCGCGGCGCTGGACCTCGCCCAGTTGCTCGACGCCTGGGACGCCGACCGTCGCGTCGACATCGCCCTGGCCGGTCTCGGCGCCGTCACCGACCGCGACCGGCCGCTGGCCACCCTCTCGGTGGGGCAGCGCTACCGGGTGCGGCTGGCGGTGCTGCTGGCCGCCGGTGACGACTTCCTGCTGCTGGACGAACCGACCAACCACCTCGACCGGGCCGCGCTCGACTTCCTCACCGATCAGCTGCGCGCCTTCGCGGGCGGGGTCGTCGTGGTGAGTCACGACCGCGCGCTGCTCACCGATGTCGCGCAGTCGTTCCTCGATCTCGACCCCACCCGCGACGGCAGGCCCCGCGTCTACGGGGGCGGCTACGCCGGATACCGGGACGGGCGCCGGGCCGAGCGGGCGCGCTGGGCCGAGGACCACGACCAGCAGCAGACCGAACGCGCCCGCCTGGCCGAGGATCTCTCGGTGGCACAGAACCGCCTGGTCAGCGGCTGGCCGCCGGACAAAGGCACCGGCAAGCACGCCCGCGCCACCCGCGCGGGCTCGGTGGCGCGCGCGGTGCACCGGCGCCAGGACGAGCTGGAACGGCATCGCGTCACCGCACCCACCCCGCCCCAGCGGTTCGGGATGCCCGAACTGCCCGCACGGGCCGGGGTCACGCTGGTGCGCGCGGAGGACGTCACCGTGGACGGGCGGTTGCCGGGACCGGTCGCACTGGCGCTGGACTCCGGCGACCGGCTCGTGATCAGCGGAGCCAACGGCGCGGGCAAATCCACGCTGCTCGGCGTGCTGAGCGGGATCGTCGCGCCGTCGACCGGTCTGTTCCACCGGGCACGCAAGGCGCGAATCCACCTGCTGCGGCAGGAATCCCGGTGGCCGCTGCGGCGCCGGGCGCGCGAGGTGTACGAGACGCATCTCGCGGAGCTGGTCACCGCGGGGATGCTCGACGAGAGCGAACGGGTGGCGCTGAGCGCGCTCGGCCTGCTGACCGCGCACGAGGCGAACAAGCCGATCGGCGAGCTGTCCATCGGGCAGCAACGCCGCCTCGACCTCGCCTGCGCGCTGGCCGCCCGTCCCCATGCGCTGCTGCTCGACGAGCCGACCAATCACCTGTCCAGCGCGCTGGTCGACGAACTCACCGAGGCGCTGCGGGTCACCGAGGCCGCGGTGGTCGTCGCCACCCACGACCGGCAGCTGCGGCGGGATCTGCGGGACTGGCCCCGGCTGGAACTGGGCGCCACCTCCGCCGCACGATGCTGATCGGCGGGTGAACGCACCGGCCCCGGATGTCCGGGGCCGGTGCGCGGTCAGCCCCGCGCAGCCAGCGCGTCCACCTCGAACAGCATGCCGGGCAGGGCGAGCGCGGCGACGCCGAGCAGGGTCTGGGCGGGCGGCCTGTCACCCCAGATCTCGGCGATCTGCTCGCCGAGGACAGTCAGCTTGTCGAGATCGTGGTCGACGATGAAGGTACGCAGCTGGGCGACATCGGCGTAGTCGAGACCGGCCGAGCGCAGGGCCGTGCCGAGATTGGCGAACGCGCGCGCGACCTGTCCGGCGAAATCCTCGGTGGTGGTGTGGCCGTCGGCGTCGGAGTCGTACTGACCGGCGATCAGCACGAGCTCACCGGTCACCCTGGCGACGTGGCTGTAGCCGAATCCGGTCGGATCGTGCAGCTCGGCCGGGTTGCTGATGTGCACAGACATGGAACTCTCCTGATATCGATCGAATGGTCTCCCACGGTGGAGACGGGACACGCGGCCGGAGTGTGACAGGAGGGTCCGCCGATGTGGCGCGAGTGGCGGCGACGATACTGGGCGCAGTGCTCCATCTGAACCCGAAGCGGTAGGAGAGGAACTCACATGAGCGGCATCCGATCGGTCATGGCGGTGGTCGCCGCCGTCGGGCTCGGCGCCGGGGTACTCGGCGCGGCACCCGCCACGGCGGCCGAGCAGCCCACCGTCGTCCTGGTGCACGGCGCCTTCGCCGACACCACCAGCTGGGACGGGGTCGCCGCGAACCTGCGCGCCGACGGCTATTCCGTGGTGGTCCCGGCCAACCCGCTGCGCGGCCCGGCCAACGACGCCGCGGCGATCGAGCAGGCCATCGCCGGGATCGACGGGCCGATCGTGCTGGTCGGGCACTCCTACGGGGGCACCGTGATCACCAATGTGGACGATCCGGACGTCACCGCGCTGGTCTACATCGCCGGGTTCGCGCCCGTCGAGGGCGAGCCGGCGCAGCTGGCGCTGGACCCGATCCGGTTCCCCGGCAGCCGGTTGCTGCCGCCGGTCCTGCAGCTCACCGTCGTCGACGACAGCCACGGCGTGAACGGCAAGAACCTCGACGCGTATGTCGACCCCGGCTCGTTCCACGAGGTGTTCGCCGGTGACGTCAGCGATGCCACCGCCGCCGACATGATCGCCCACCAGCGCTCCATCGCCGTCGCGGCGAACATCGAACCTTCGGGCCCGGCGGCGTGGACGCGGCTGCCGAGCTGGTACCTGGTCTCCGGCGACGACCTGGTCATCCCGCCCGCCTCCCAGCGCTACATGGCCCAGCGCAGCGGCGCGCGGACCTCGGAGATCGCGGCCTCGCACGCCTCCCTGGTGTCCGAACCCGCGGCCGTCACCGCCGTCATCGAAACGGCTGCCGCGGGCTGAGTCAGCGCGCGGGGGCGGACAGCACCGTCGACATGGCCGCGCGCCAGTCGGCGAGCAGCTGGTCGCGGTGGTTGGTGCTGAGGATGGTGGTCAGGGCCAGGCCGCGGAAATAGGTGAGGGTCATCTCGAAGACGGTGTCGAAGTGCGCCGGGAGCGGGTCGGGGACCCGGCGCACGATCGACGCGCGGACGGTGGTGTGCAGATCGCGCTGATGACGCAGCAGGGCCGCGCGCAGGTCGGCGTCGGTGCGCGCCGCCACCCACAGTTCCAGCAGCGCGCCGAACAGGGGCGTGGCGAAACTGCGCCACAGCGCCGCCATCCAATCCGGTTCGCCCACAGGCTCTTCGGCGGTGCGCACCTCGATGATCTGCTGATCGGACAGGTGACGCACCGCGTCGACGAGCAGATACGCCTTGTTCGGGTACTGGTGCAGCAGCGCGCCGCGCGAGACGCCCGCCCTGGCCTGGATGGCGCCGATGCTGGTGGCGGCGTAACCGTCCTCGATCAGGCTGGCGACGGCGGCGGCGAGAATGCGCTCACGCGTGCTCTGGCTGCGTGCGGCGTCGCTGCGCCGCCGGCCTTCGGTGGGGGGAGCCATGCGGGTATCTTCGCAGGTCTTGACAACAGTCCGAGTGGACTGTTTCATTGCGGACATGACCGCCCCCACCGTTCTGGTCGAACGTGACGGCCCGCTCGTACTCATCGGCATCAACCGTCCCGAGGCGCGCAATGCCGTCGACGGGCCCACCGCCGCCGCACTCGCCGCCGCCTTCCGCGACTTCGACGCCGACCCCGACGCGGCGGTAGCCATCCTGTACGGCGTGGGGGAAACCTTCTGCGCGGGAGCCGATCTCAAGGCGATCGGCACCGAGCGCGGCAATGTCGCCGGGGTCGAGGGCGACGGCCCGATGGGCCCGACCAGGATGCGGCTGAGCAAGCCGGTCATCGCCGCGATCTCCGGCTACGCCGTGGCCGGTGGGCTGGAACTGGCCGTCTGGGCCGACCTGCGGGTCGCCGACGAGGACGCGGTCCTCGGCGTGTTCTGCCGCCGCTGGGGTGTGCCGCTGATCGACGGCGGCACCGTGCGCCTGCCCCGGCTGATCGGGGAGAGCCACGCCTTGGACTTGATCCTCACCGGCCGCCCCGTCGACGCCGCCGAAGCGCACCGGATCGGCCTGGTCAACCGCGTCGCCCCGCGCGGTCGGGCGCTGGTGGCGGCCCGCGACCTCGCCCTGGAACTCACCCGCTTCCCGCAGACCTGCCTGCGCCAGGACCGCCTGTCCATGCTCGAACAGGCGGGCCTCGCCGAAAACGACGCCCTGGCCAATGAATTCGCGCGCGGCATGACCTCGCTGCAGTCCGACACCCTCGCCGGTGCCGCCCGCTTCACGGCGGGCGCGGGCCGTCACGGCGACTTCACCTCGGAACGACAGGACTGATCACCCGCCCCCGACGAGGTGTGTACCTTGTCGGGGCGGGACGTTCGGCGGAGATCAGCCGAGCAGTTTCGCCTTCGCCGCGGCGAATTCCGCGTCCGAGAGCGCCCCGGCATCGCGCAGCTGACTCAGTTTCGTCAGCTCGGCGACCACATCCGTGCCGCCCGCGGGTGGTGCCGGGGGCGGGGGAGGCGGCGGCGCGTAGGCCGGTTGCGGTGGGGGCGCCTGCTGTTCGGCGTAGGCCTGCTGTTCGGCGGAGCGCCTGCGGGCACGATTGTTGACCGCGTTGGAGGTGGCTTGCGCGGTGCCCGCGACGACCGCGGTGCGGGCCACCGTGCCCAGCAGTCCCGGCCGCCCGACGCGGCCCATCCGAAGTGGCATCTCGATTCCTCTCTAGACGGTGGCCGCGGCGACGGCGGCCTCGACCGCGTCGCGCGGCACCTGCACGTGCAGGGCCACTTCCCCGTCGGCGCCGCGGACCGCGGCGGCCAGGCGGGTGGCCCAGGTCTCCTCGAATACCACCACGACGGCGGTGGATTCCGGTGCCATCGACGCGCGGACCACGGCGAGGTCCTCGTCGCTGACCAGGTCGATGTCGGCGGCGGTCAGGCCGGTCAGGCCCACCTGGTCGAGATCGTCGTCGATCTCGAGCTCGGTGACCGCGCCCGCGGCGTCCATCGACAGCACGATCAGATCGAGCAGCGTCACCGTGCCGTTGCCGACGACCTCGGCGAGCGCGTCGGTGACCGCCGCGTCGACGGAGGTGCCGGGAAAGGTCAGCACGATGAACTCGACCGGGCCGAGTACTGGAGTTGCTCCCATATCCGCATCGTGCGCGGGACGAGCCCGGCGCGCTTCACCCGAATCGGGTGAATCCTCCGCCCGAGTTCACCCGTCGCGGGTGAGGTGCGCGCCGCGACCACGACGAATACTGCGGAGGGGATCGTCTCGGCCTCGGGCCGGACCGCACAGTCTTCGTCGCCAGGAAAGGGAACCGATGAGCGGCCAGAACAGCGCGACCGACAGTATCCGACAGGGCAACGACAGCCTGCTGACGCGGCTGCCGTTCGACGACAGCCAGGATTTCGCCGACGCCGAACGCGGATTCGTCGCCGCGCTGACACCGGGGATCGTGAAGAACGACGCGGGCGAAGTGGTCTGGGACAGCGACGGCTACGCCTTCCTCGACGAGGACTGCCCGCCCACGGTGAACCCGAGCCTGTGGCGTCAGTCGAAGCTGTGCGCGATGCAGGGGCTCTACGAGGTCACCGACGGGATCTACCAGATCCGCGGGCTCGATCTGTCGAACATGACTCTCGTCGAAGGCGAGACGGGCGTGATCGTCGTCGACCCGCTCATCTCCGCCGAGACCGCCGCCGCCGGACTGGCCCTCTACCGTGAACATCGTGGCGAGCGCCCGGTGACCGGGGTGATCTACTCGCACTCCCACATCGATCACTTCGGCGGCGTGAAGGGCGTGACCACCCAGGAGGCGGTCGACGCGGGCAACTGCCCGATCATCGCGCCGGTCGGGTTCACCGAGCACGCCGTCGAGGAGAACGTCTACGCGGGCACGGCGATGGCCCGGCGCGCGGCCTACATGTACGGCGCCGCCTTGCCGCGTGGCCCGCTGGGCGCGGTGGGCGCGGGTCTGGGACCCACCACCTCGACCGGCACGCCGACGCTGATCTCGCCGACGGTGTACATCGACCACACCGGCCAGACCGTCACTGTCGACGGCGTCCAGATCGAGTTCCAGATGACCCCCGGCACCGAGGCTCCCTCGGAGATGAACTTCTACTTCCCCGCCCGCCGGGCCCTGTGCATGGCCGAGAACGCCACCCACACCCTGCACAATCTGCTGACGCTGCGCGGCGCGCTGGTGCGCGACCCGCACGTGTGGGCGAAGTACCTCACCGAGGCGATCAACCGCTATGCCGCGCGCGCCGATGTCGTGTTCGCCTCCCACCACTGGCCCACCTGGGGCACCGAGCGGCTCACCGAATTCCTCTCGGTGCAGCGCGATCTCTACGGCTACCTGCACGATCAGACCCTGCGCGCACTCAACAAGGGCGCCACCGGCATCGAGATCGCCGAGGACATCCAGCTGCCACCCGCGATCGAGAACGCCTGGTCGACGCACGGCTACTACGGCTCGGTGAGCCACAATGTCAAGGCGATCTACCAGCGCTACATGGGCTGGTTCGACGGCAATCCCTCGACGCTGTGGCAGCATCCGCCCGCCGAGGGCGCGCGCCGCCACCTCGAGTACATGGGCGGTGCCGACGAGGTACTGACCAAGGCGCGAAAGTCCTACGCCGAGGGCGACTTCCGCTGGGTCGCCCAGGTGCTGAACTACGTGATCTTCGCCGACCCGGGCAATGCCGAGGCCAAGGCGCTGCAGGCCGACACCCTCGAGCAGCTCGGCTTCGGCGCCGAGAACGGCACGTGGCGCAACTTCTTCCTGATGGGCGCCTACGAGCTGCGCCACGGCAGTGTCGGCACCCCCACGGTCGCCGCCGCGCCCGACATCATGGCCGAGCTGTCGGTGGAGCAGGTCTTCGACGCCATCGCCCTGCGCGTCGACGGACCCAAGGCCTGGTCGGCGTCGATCGTGCTGGACTGGCGGATCACCGACACCTCGACCGTGCACCGCACCCAGTTGCGCAACGGTCTGCTGGTGCACTTCGACGTGGACACCGACCTGCCCGAGCCCGACGCCACCTTCGCCCTCACCGCGGCCGATCTGCGCGCCGCGTTGCTGGGCGGCCAGGGCCTGCAGCAGATGATCGCCGACGGCCGCGTGAAGGTCACCGGTGAGGCGGGCAAGCTGGCCGAACTGGTCGGCTACCTGGACGTTCCCGACCCGGATTTCGCCATCGTGACGCCCTGATCCCGCTCCCGCCGGCCGGCTGATCCAGCCCGGCCGGCGGCCGGCCGAAGGAGCGTGCGATGCGAAACCCCTTCGCGGGACAGCGCATGACCAAAGCCGACGTCGGCGCCGGCGTGCCCGGTGCCATCGCCGGGGTGCCCGACGGCATGGCATCGGGTCTGCTGGCGGGCGTGAACCCGGTGCACGGGCTGTACGCGAGCATGGCGGGCCGGTTCTTCGGCGGGTTCGGGACGAGTACGCGGCTGATGGTCGTCACCACCACCAGCGCGTCGGCGCTGGCCGCGGGTTCCACGCTCACCGAGATCGCGCCCGAGGACCGCTCCGCCGCGCTGGTGCTGCTCACCCTGGTCGCCGGAATCGCCATGATCGTCGCGGCGGTGCTGCGGCTGGGCCGCTACACCCGGTTCGTCTCGCACTCGGTGATGACCGGGTTCCTGCTCGGCATCGCGGCCAATATCGTGCTCGGGCAGCTGCCGGTGCTGCTCGGGGCGCCGTCGGAGGGCTCGGTGGCGGCGCTGAAGGCACTACACGTGCTGACTCATCCCCGTGGGATCGACTGGCGTTCAGCGCTGGTAGGGGTCACCGCGATCGTGCTGTTGGTGCTGCTGAGCCGGGGCCGGCTGCGCAGCGTCGCCTCGCTGGGTGCGCTGGTGGTGCCCACCGCGGTGGTCCTGGCGTTCGGGTGGGACGAGGTCGCCACCGTCGCCGACGCGGGCGCGATCCCGACCGGCGTCCCGCTGCCGCACCTGCCCGATCTGAGCGTGTTGTCGCCGTCGCTGCTGGCCGGTGCGCTGGCGGTGACCGTCATCGTGCTGGTCCAGGGTGCCGGTGTCGCCGAATCGGCACCCAACCCGGACGGTTCCCGGTCCCGGATCGACCGCGACTTCTGCGCGCAGGGCATCGGCAATATCGCGGCGGGACTGTTCCGGGGGATGCCGGTGGGCGGATCGCTGGGGCAGACGGCCATCAATGTCACCTCCGGCGCGCGCACCCGCTGGGGCTCGGTGTGGTCGGGGCTGTGGATCCTGGTGATCCTGGTGGCACTGACCGGGCTGGTCGGCAAGGTCCCCATGCCGACGTTGGCCGCCATTCTCATCGTGGCCGCCGCGGGCGCGTTCGACATCGACCGGCTGGTGGCGATCTGGGGCAGCGGCTCGATCTCGCGCACCGCGCTCGGCGTCACCTTCGTCGCCACACTGCTGCTGCCGGTGACCGCCGCGGTCGGGGTCGGAGTGGGACTCTCGCTGCTGCTGCAAATCAATCAGGAAGCGATGGACCTGAAGGTCGTGCGGTTGCGGGTGGAGGGCGACCGGCTGGTCGAGGACACCCTGCCGAAACGGCTGTCCGACAACGAGATCGTCATCATGGACGTCTACGGCAGCCTCTTCTACGCCGGGGCGCGCACCCTGCAGACCCGGCTACCCGACCCGGCCGGGGCCCACGATCCCATCGTCATCCTGCGATTGCGCGGCCGCACGAGCGTCAGCGCGACCTTCCTGCACGTGCTCGCCGACTACGCGCGCCGCCTCGACGAGGTAGGCGGGCGCCTCTACCTCAGCGGCGTCGACCCGCACGTCCGCGCCGTGTGGACCGATCAGCTGCTTGCCGGACAGGGCGTCTCGATCGAGTTCTTCCCCGCGACCCACACCCTGGGCGAATCCACCCTGGCGGCCTACGCCGACGCCGAGATCAGGCTGCACGGAGAAGGGGGCACACAGAACAGTCCCCGGTAGTCTCCATCGAATCCATGAATCGCAGTCGTCGCTGCGAATCCGGTACTCGACTGGCTTGCCGGGGGCCTGGACCAGATCCTGAAAAACAATCACTCGATGGGCAAACGTCTCTGTCTACCGTGTGGTTCTCTTCCGGTGCTCTGGTGTATATCCAGTGTGCTCCGGATTTGCCAGGAGTCAATACCCCGACCACACAAATCTTCGGAAAACGCCCATACCCACCATTCCGAGTCGAATCAGCGCCGCCCATGGCCGGATCTCACGGTCCGGGGGTTGGTGGGGGAGAGGTGGTTGTTACACGTGGGGCGGGTCGGGGTGATCCGTGCGCAACAGGATCTCCTTACGGTTCCGGATTGCCGTAAGTGCGGTGAGGTGGAAACGGCAGGCTCGCAGAGGTCGGGGCTGAGGAGGTCGGGTTTCGTGGCGGGTGATGGGCTTCGTGGGCGATCCGCAGCTGCGCCACATAGACTGCTCGATGTGTCGAATCTGCGGATCAGTGAAGTAGCAACTCTCATGGGTGTCAGTGATGACACCGTCCGGCGGTACATCGACCTGGGCAAGCTCGCGGCGATCCAGCTCGACAACGGCCGCAAGGGCGTCGAGGGACGCGAACTCGCCGAATTCCTGCAGCGGGAGCGCGAGGCCGTGCCACCCGGTGCCGCCGTGGCCACCTCGGCGCGCAACCGGATGCAGGGCATCGTCACCCGGGTCGTCAAGGACACCGTCATGGCGCAGGTGGAGATGCAGGCGGGCCCGTTCCGGCTGGTGTCGCTGATGAGCCGCGAATCCGTCGACGAGCTCGGTCTCGAGGTCGGCAGTGTGGCCGTCGCTTCGGTGAAGTCCACGCACGTTGTTGTTGAAATCCCGGAAAGTTGATGAGGTAGAACATGATTCGCACACTTCGCGCGGCGGCGATCGCCGGTGTGATCGCCGTGGCCGCGGTCGGCTGCGGCAACGACACCGACGCGGCGCCCGCGGGTGATCAGGTCGGCGGCACCGTCACGGTGTTCGCCGCCGCCTCGCTCACCGAGACCTTCACCGAGCTGGGCAAGCAGTTCGAGGCCGCGCATCCCGGCACGAAGGTGGTGTTCAACTTCGGGGCCAGTTCGGCGCTGGCCGAGCAGATCAAGCAGGGCGCCCCGGCCGATGTGTTCGCCTCGGCGGCGCCGAGGAACATGCAGCAGGTGGTCGACGCGGGCGAGATCACCGCCGCGCCGGTGGTCTTCGTGCGCAACCGGCTCGAGATCGCCGTGCCCAAGGGCAATCCGAGCCAGATCACCGGCCTCACCGATTTCGCGAATCCCGACGAGAAGATCGCGCTGTGCGCCGAGCAGGTGCCGTGCGGCGCCGCGGCCAAGACCGTGTTCGAGGCCGCCGGGATCACCCCGCAGCCCGACACCCGCGAGTCCGATGTGAAGGCGGTGCTGACCAAGGTGACTCTCGGTGAGGTCGACGCGGCGCTGGTGTATCGCACCGATGTGCAGGCGGCGGGTGACAAGGTCGACGGGATCGACTTCCCCGAGTCCACCAAGGCGGTCAACGATTATCCGATCGCTCCGCTGGCGAAGGCACCCAACAGTGCCGCCGCGGCGGCTTTCGTCGAGTTCATCGGCTCGGACAAGGCCCGCGCGGAGTTCGCCGAAGCCGGTTTCGACACCCCGTGACCGGCATCGCGCGGCGGCGGGCGGTCCGGGGTCGGCGACCGCTGATCCTGGTGCTGCCCGCCGTCTGCGCGCTGGCCTTCCTGATCCTGCCGATGATCGGCCTGCTGGTGCGGGCGCCGTGGCGCACCCTGCCGGAGCGGCTGATGAGCGCGGAGGTCGGGCAGGCGCTGCGGCTGTCGCTGGTGTGCGCGACCTCGGCCACGGCGGTGTGTCTCGTGCTCGGCATCCCCCTGGCGTGGCTGCTGGCCCGCGGTGAGGTGCCGGGCCTGGGCATCGTGCGCGCCCTGGTGACGGTGCCGCTGGTGCTGCCGCCGGTGGTCGGTGGTGTGGCGCTGCTGCTCGTGCTCGGCAGGCGCGGACTGGTCGGCAGCTATCTCTACGACTGGTTCGGTTTCTCGCTGCCGTTCACCACCGCCGGGGTGATTGTGGCCGAGGCGTTCGTCGCGATGCCGTTCCTGGTCATCTCGGTGGAGGGCGCGCTGCGGGCGAGCGACCCGCGATACGAGGAGGCCGCCGCGACCCTGGGCGCCTCGCGCTGGCTGACCTTCCGCCGCGTCACGCTGCCCGCGGTGATGCCCGGCGTCGTCGCCGGAGCCGTGCTCTGCTGGGCCAGGGCGCTGGGCGAATTCGGCGCCACCATCACCTTCGCCGGAAGCTTCCCCGGCACCACCACGACCATGCCACTGGCGGTCTACCTCGCCCTGGAGACCGACCCCGCCGACGCGATCGTGCTGAGCCTGGTGCTGCTCGCGGTCTCGGTCGCCGTGCTGGCCGCCCTGCGCGACCGCTGGACTCGAGGACCGTTGTGAGCCTGGACGCCGAACTGCGCATCGCCCAGGGCGATTTCACCATCGACCTCGCCTTCACCGTGGCACCGGGCGAGGTGGTCGCCCTGCTCGGCCCCAACGGCGCGGGCAAGACCACCGCCCTGCGCGCCCTGGCCGGGCTCACCCCCCTCACCGGCGGCCGCCTGCGGCTCGACGAGCGGATCTGGGACGAACCACCCGCCCGCTTCGTGCCCGCCGAGCACCGGTCGGCGGGTGTGGTCTTCCAGGACTATCTGCTGTTCGCGACCATGAGCGCCCTGGACAATGTGGCCTTCGGATTGCAGGCGCGCGGGATGCCGCGCAAGCTCGCCCGGCAGCGCGCGGCGGGCTGGCTGGACCGGGTCGGCCTGGCTCAGCACGCCTCGGCCAAGCCGCGTTCGCTGTCGGGCGGACAGGCCCAGCGGGTCGCGCTGGCCCGCGCACTCGCCACCGATCCCGCGCTGCTGCTGCTCGACGAACCGCTGGCCGCCCTGGATGCCAGCACCCGTCTGCAGGTGCGCGCCGAACTCGGCCACCACCTCGCCGACTTCCCCGGCCACACCGTGCTGGTGACCCACGACCCGCTCGACGCCATGGTGCTGGCGGATCGGCTCGTCATCATCGAGAACGGCCGCGTCGTACAGGAGGGCCCGCCTGCCGAGGTGGCCCAGCGGCCCCGCACCGACTACGTGGCCAATCTGGTCGGATTGAACCTGTATCGCGGTGTCGCCGAAGGTACTTCGGTGACGCTGGCCGGGGGCGGAACGCTCACGATCCCCGAATCCACCACCGGCCCGGTCCATCTCGCGTTCCCGCCGAGCGCGGTCGCCCTGTATCCCGAACCGCCCGTGGGCAGTCCGCGCAACACCTGGGAGACCACTGTCGCCGGGGTCGAGCAGCACGCCCATCTGACCCGCATCCGCCTGGCGGGCAGCCCGGCGGTGCTCGCCGAGGTCACCCCCGCCACGGTCGCGGATCTGCGGGTGCAGAGCGGTATGCGGCTGTGGGCCTCGGTCAAGGCGACCGAGATCCGCACCTATCCGGCCTGAGCCGTCCGGCCCGGCGCGGCGGCCGCCAGCACGTACACCCACGCCTCGTCGCCGGACCGCAGTGGCAGCAGCACGCGGGTGTAGTCGTCGACCTCGTAGGCGTCGGCGGCCAGCAGATCGTCGTCGCCGACCTCGAACGCCGTTCCCGGCACGCCCGCCGCCGGGTCCGCGGGCACCAGCACCGGATGCACCGCCGACCCGCTGGTGGCGATCACCGCCGGATCGGTGATGGTCACCTCGGCCAGCGCGAACCCGGCGATCTCGGCGGCCCGCCCGCGCAGCAACCGCCCGAACACGGCCCGCTGGACCTCGGGCTGACGCAGGGTGCCGTAGGAGAACAACAAGGACTCGGTCATACCGGGGAATCGAACGCATCCGCGTCGCGCACCGCAAGGTGATCTATCCCTCATCGGCCTGTGCCGGGGTCGTGCCACGGCTCGCGTCCGGGCGGTTCGTCGCGCTGACCTGGGGGTTACGGCTGTCCATCGCGAACGCACAGCACTCCGTAACTGCGGGTGAGATATCGGTGATCAACCGGCAATTGCGGAGACACTGTGGGGCAATAACCGAAAATGAGGATATTTCCATGGTTGGAGGTGGTGGGTTGACCGAGATCGTGCCCGGTGCTGCGGAGGTCGCGCCGGCGGTGCCGTCGGCTGTCTATGTCTCGGTCCTGAGCCTGTCGCGCATCCTGCGCCGCGGCCTCGCGCCGCTCACCCCGGTGACCAGGGTGCTGGCCGACGCGGTCGGCGCGACCCTGGCCGCCCCGCTGGTGGCGACCGCGGCCGAGCCGCCGATGGACGCCGCCGCCCTCGACGGCTACGCGGTCAGCGGTCCCGGACCGTGGTGGACCGTGCGCCCCGAGCGCGTGCATCCGCGCATGGCCGCCCTCAACGACGGTGAGTCGGCGCGCATCGCGCACGGCACGCCGACGCCGATGGGCGCGACCGCCGTCATGCGCGCCGAGGACGTGATGTTCTCCCGGGTCTCGGGCCGCGTCGTGCTGATGCGCGCGCCGCACGCGCCCCTGCGCGACGACACCCGCGTGCGCGGCGAGCAGTGGCACGCGGGCACGGTGCTCGCCGCCGCGGGCACCCGGGTCGGTCCCGCGGTCGTCTCGGTGGGGTCGAGCGCCGACATCGTCACCGCCACCGTGCGCGGGCCGGTCTCGGCCGACGTGCTGGTCACCGGCAGCCGGTTCGCCCCCGGCCCACGCGGCGAGGACGCGGTGACCCCGGTCGTGGCCAGCTTCCTGGCCGCGGGCGACATCCGCTGCCGCAAGGTCTGGCAGATCGCCGACGGGGAACTGCTGCGCGCCTGGTTCGCCATGCCCGCCGACGCCGAACTGGTGATCGTGGTGGGCGCGCTCGACGAGATGCGCTGTCTGCTCACCGAGGTCGGCGCCGAGATCGTGGTCGACGGCGTGATGATCCGGCCCGGCGGCGAACAGCTGATCGCGCGGCTGCCCGACGGCCGCACCCTGATCGTGGTGCCCGCCAACCCCTTCGAGGCGATCACGGCATTGATGGTCACCACCCGCTGCGTGGTCGACGCGCTGACCGACCGGGTGCCCGGCAAGATCCGCGGCAGGCTCGTCGACCGGTCCTCCCCGCCGGGCCAGACCACCGACATCGTCCCGGTGACCCAGGTCGACGGCGGGGTGTGGCGGGCCACCGGCGCCGTCGGCATCCCGCACCTGGCGCACCTGGTCACCGCCCAGGCGCTGGCGGTGCTACCACCGGGAAGCGCGCGCGGCACACTGGCCGAGCTGATCCTGCTCCCGCGATGAGCGGCACCGAGACCGTGCGCACGGTGTGCTCCTACTGCGGCGTCGGCTGCGGCATCGCCCTCGAGGTCGGCACCGGCGCCGACGGCGCCAAGATCGTGCGCAAGGCGCCGGGCGACAAAGCGCACCCGGCCAACGGCGGACGGCTGTGCACCAAGGGCGGCAGCCACGCCGACCTGCTGAAGGCAGGCGAGGGCAGGCTCGGCACCGCCCTGGTCCGCGCCACCCGCGGCACCGAGCCGATCGCCACCGCCGTGGACAAGGCCATCGCCGAAACCGCTGCCCGCCTGCGCGCGATCATC
Source organism: Nocardia sp. NPDC004415 (assembly GCF_053602435.1). Taxonomy (NCBI): domain Bacteria; kingdom Bacillati; phylum Actinomycetota; class Actinomycetes; order Mycobacteriales; family Nocardiaceae; genus Nocardia; species Nocardia sp. NPDC004415. Next base: position 21,770 of record NZ_JBSGDP010000056.1, on the reverse strand, counting down.
GACGAGCACGGCCCCGACGCGGTGTCGTTCTACGTCTCCGGCCAGATGACCCTGGAAGCCCAGTATCTGGCGAACAAACTGGCCAAGGGTTTCGTCGGCACCAACCAGATCGAGTCGAACTCGCGGCTGTGCATGGCCAGCGCGGGCAGCGGCTACAAGCTCTCCCTCGGCGCCGACGGCCCGCCCGGCTCCTACGAGGACTTCGATCACGCCGAGGTCTTCTTCGTCATCGGTGCGAACATGGCCGACTGTCACCCGATCCTGTTCCTGCGCATGATGGATCGGGTCAAGGCGGGCGCGAAACTGATCGTGGTCGACCCGCGCCGCACCGCCACCGCCGAGAAGGCCGACCTCTACCTCCAGATCACCCCCGGCACGGATCTGGCTCTGCTCAACGGCCTGCTGCACCTGCTGGTGGAGGCCGGGCATGTCGACAGCGAGTTCGTCGCGGAGTTCACCGAGGGCTACGACGGCCTGCCGGAATTCCTCGCCGACTACGACCCCGCCACGGTCTCGGCGCTGACCGGCCTGGCCGTGGAGGACCTGCGCGCGGCCGCCGAGCTGATCGGCACGGCGAAGGAGTGGATGAGCTGCTGGACGATGGGCCTCAACCAGTCCACCCACGGCACCTGGAACACCAACGCCCTGGTCAACCTGCACCTGGCCACCGGGGCGATCTGCCGGCCGGGCAGTGGCCCGTTCTCGCTCACCGGCCAGCCCAATGCCATGGGTGGGCGCGAGATGGGGTACATGGGCCCGGGTCTGCCCGGCCAGCGCGCCGTGCTCTCCGACGCCGATCGCGCCTTCGTCGAGGACCGCTGGAACCTCGCGCCGGGGACGCTGCGCACCGAGGTCGGGACCGGCACCATCGACATGTTCTCGCGCATGGCCGAGGGACAGATCAAGGCGTGCTGGATCATCTGCACCAATCCCGTTGCCACGGTGGCCAATCGCAAGACCGTGCTGGCCGGGCTGGAGGCCGCGGAGCTGGTGATCACCCAGGACGTGTTCGCCGACACCGAGACCAATGCCTACGCCGACGTGGTCCTGCCCGGCACGCTGTGGATCGAGCACGAGGGGGTGATGATCAACTCCGAACGCAATCTCACCCTGGTGCAGAAGGTCATCGACCCGCCCGGTGACGCCCTGCCGGATTGGCAGCTCATCGCCCGGATCGCCTGCGCCATGGGCTATGCCGACGCGTTCACCTACGACGGCGCCGAGCAGATCTTCGAGGAGATCAAGGGCTTCTGGAACCCGCGCACCGGCTACGACCTGCGCGGAGCCACCTACGAACGGCTGCGCGAAGGGCCACTGCAATGGCCGGTCGCCCCGGACGGTCCCGCCCGCAACCCGATCCGCTACCGCAACGACGGCATCAGCCAGGAGTTGCGCACCCGCGAGGACGGCACCACCCCGCGCCTGTGGTTCCCGACCGCCTCCGGCCGCGCGGTGTTCTTCGCCCGCCCGCACCTGGAACCGGCCGAACTCCCCGACGACGACTACCCGTTCCTGCTCAACACCGGTCGCGTGCAACACCAATGGCACACCCTCACCAAGACCGGCCGCATCGCGAAACTCAACAAACTCAACCCCGGCCCGTTCGCCGAGATCCATCCCGAGGACGCCGCCCGGCTGTCGGTGGCCGAGGGCGACTGGCTCGAGATCGCCTCCCGGCGCGGCCGGGCGGTGCTGCCCGCGGTGGTCACCGACCGGGTGCGGGTGGGTGATGTGTTCGCGCCGTTCCACTGGAACGACCTGTTCGGCGAGTACAAGGCCGTCAATGCCGTCACCAACGATGCGATCGACCCGATCTCGCAGCAGCCGGAGTTCAAGGTGTGCGCGGTCCGGCTCGCCAAGGTGCCCGCGCCGATCGTCATCGAACCGCAGGAGCCGCGCGCGGTCGATGCGCCGCCGACCGTGAGCGCGCCGCCGGTCGAGGTCGGCGGATCGGTTCCCGCGCCACGGCCCGCGGTGCCCGGCCTGGCCCACACCGCGGCCGACCTGCTCGGTCTCGGGAGCCTGGCCACGCCGGAACTCTCGGCCACCGAACAGGGGTACCTGGCCGGATTCCTGGCCGGTGTGTCCCGGCACGAGACGGCCGTGGTCCCGGTGCTGCCGCCCGGCAATCCGCTGCACCCGGCGACCGCGGCCTGGATCGACGGCATGCTCGCCGGTGTCTTCGGCGCCCATCAGCCGATCCCGCCCGCCGTGGTCTCGGCGGCACCCTCGACCACCACGCCGCCGGCGACAGCGGGTGCGCCCGCCGTGCGTCCGCTGCTCGTGCTGTGGGCCTCGCAGACCGGCAACGCCGAGGATTTCGTCACCGGCACCGCCGTCCCCGCCCTCGGCGCGGGTGGGCGCGAACCGGTCCTGCGCGCGATGGACGGCATCACCGTCGCCGAGATCCCCACCGACGCCGACCTGGTGATCGTGTCGAGCACCTTCGGCGACGGCGACGCCCCCGACAACGGCGCCGCCTTCTGGGAATCACTCACCGGTGCGGGCGAATCCGCCCTCGCGGGACGACGTTTCGCGGTCCTGGCCTTCGGCGACTCGAACTACGACGCGTTCTGCGGGCACGGCCGCCGCCTCGACGAACGGCTGGCCGAACTCGGCGCGCAGCGGCTGATTCCCCGGGTCGACTGCGAACCGGACTTCGAGGAGGCGGCCGGGAGCTGGCTCACCGCACTGCTGCCCGCGCTGGCCGCCGATCAGCCCGGTCCGGTCGCCGCGCCCCAGGCGGGCTCGACACCCGCGCGACCCGCACCCGCCGCGACCATCTCCGCCGCGCCGGTGAACCGAACCGGTGCCGCCGCACCGGGTTCCGCGGCGACGGCGGTGCGCGCCGAGACCCCCACCGGGCGGCTCGTCGGCAACCGGCTGCTGAGTCTGCCCGGCGCGCAGAAGGAAGTCCGCCAGTTCACCTACGACCTGGCCGGTTCGGACCTGACCTACGACGTCGGCGACGCGCTCGGTGTCCGCCCGGCCAATGACCTGGGCCTGGTGTGGGAGTTCCTCGCCGTCACCGGCATGGACCCGGCCACCACCGTGGAGGTGCCCAAGGCAGGCGCCATGCCGTTGTCGATCGCGCTAGAGGGCTACCTCGACCTGACCAGGACCACCACCGAACTGCTGCGTTTCGTCGCCGACCACACCGGCGACCGCACCGTGAAGACCCTGCTGCGCCCGGACAACAAGGGCGAGCTGGCCAAATGGCTGTGGGGGCGCCAGCCCGCCGATATCGCCGCCGAGTTCGCGCTCACCGCCCAGGCGCAGGAGTGGGTCGGACTGTTCAAGCGGCTCCAGCCCCGGCTGTACTCGATCTCGTCGAGCCCGCTGGTCGACGCGACGCGCGTGTGCACGACGGTCTCGGTGATCCGCTACGAGAGCGTCACCGGGCGGGCGCGTGGCGGGCTGTGCTCGTCGTATCTGGCCGACGCCGAACCCGGCCAGCCGCTGGTGCTGCACGTGCAGTCGGCGCCGCACTTCCGGCCGCCCGACGACCCCACCGTCCCGGCCGTCATGATCGGGCCCGGCACCGGCGTCGCGCCCTTCGTCGGTTTCCTCGAGCACCGCCGCGCCCGCGGCGACCAGGCCGCCAACTGGCTGTTCTTCGGCGAACAGCACGAGGCCACCGACTTCTACTACCGCGACGAACTCGAACAGCTCCAGCGCGACGGCGTGCTCTCGCGACTGGATGTGGCCTTCTCCCGCGACCAGCGCGCCAAGATCTACGTCCAGGACCGGATGCGTGAACACGGTGCGCAGCTGTGGAAGTGGATCGCCGACGGCGCGCACTTCTACGTCTGCGGAGACGCTTCCCGCATGGCCAAGGACGTCGACGCCGCGCTGCGCGAGATCGTCGCCCACCACGGGAACATGGCCGAGGACGACGCCGACGCCTACGTCAAGAAACTGTCCACCGACAAGCGCTACGTGCGCGACGTCTACTGAACGGCGAAAGCCCGTGCCCCCGGCAGGAGGGCACGGGCTTTCCGGCGGGGATCAGGCCGCCTCGACCACCTCGCGCTTGGGCGCGGTCTTGTAGTGGGTCATGTAGATCATCAGACCGGTGAAGAACAGCCCGCCGACGATATTGCCGAGCACCGTCGGCAGCTCGTTCCAGACCAGGTAGTCGGCCCAGGTGAAGTCCGCGCCCAGCAGGATGCCGACCGGGAACAGGAACATGTTGACCACCGAGTGCTCGAAACCCATGGCGAAGAACAGCATGATCGGCAACCACATCACCGCGATCTTGCCCAGCACGTCCTTGGCCAGGAACGCGCCGACCACTCCGGTCGACACCATCCAGTTGCACAGCACACCCCGCACGAACACCGTGATCCAGCCCGCCACACCGTGATCGGCGTAGCCGAGCGTGCGGTCCGAACCGATGTGCGACAACTTCTGCCCGTAGGCCGCGAAGGCGTTGGCCGCGTCGGTGATCGGGGTGTCGAAGCAGTAGGTGACATACACCGCGGTGAGCAGCGCGACGGTGAAGGCGCCCGCGAAGTTGCCCAGGAACACCAGCCCCCAGTTGCGCGCGATGCCGCGCAGCGTCACGCCCGGCCGCTTGGCCAGATACGCCAGCGGGGTGAGCACGAAGACACCGGTCAGCAGGTCGTAGCCGAGCAGATACAGCAGGCAGAAACCCACCGGGAACAGCAGCGCGCCGATGATCGGCTGGCCGGTGTCCACGGTCATCTTCACCGCGAACGCGGCGGCCAGGGTCAGCAGCGCACCGGCCATGTAGGCGCGGATCACCGTGTCCCTGGTCGACATGAAGATCTTCGACTCACCCGCGTCGATCAGCGCGTGCGCCAGCTCCGACGGTTTCACATAGGTCAACGGTGCCTCCTACGACAGCGGTCACCATCGCGGTGACCGCTGAACAACGTAGAGAGCGGGTGTTTCGCCGGTGCGAACAAAATAGTTTGCCGGGTTAAGGACTGCTCGCAGCCCGGGGCGCTGTGACGGTGAGGTGCGGGCTCACTTGCCGAAGCGGCGCTGCCGTCCGGCGTAGGAGCGCAGCGCGCGCAGGAAATCGATCCGCCGGAACGCGGGCCAGTAGCAGTCCAGCCACTGCATCTCGGCATAGGCCGACTGCCACAGCAGGAAACCGGACAGGCGCTGCTCACCGGAGGTGCGGATGATGAAGTCGGTGTTCTCGCCCGCGGGGGAGTAGAGGTGGCGGGAGATGTCGTCGACGTCGAACTTGTCGATCAGGTCCAGCGGGTCGCCGCCGGTGCCGATGTGCTGGCGGAACGCGCGCTTGACCGCGTCGACGATCTCGCGCCTGCCGCCGTAGCCGACCGCCACGTCCACCTTGGTGCCGCCGCGCCCGGTGGTCTCGGCGGCGGCTTCCTTGAGCACCCGCGCGGTGTCACCGGGGAGCAGATCCAGCGACCCGATGACCTGCACCTCCCACGGGCGGCCCGCCGCGGAGATGTCACGCACGGTCGCCTCGATGATCTCGATCAGCGGCCCGAGCTCCTCGGACGGCCTGCCGAGATTGTCGTCGGAGAGCATGAACAGGGTGACGTGCGCGATGTCGGCGGCGGTGCACCACTCCAGGAACTCCACGACCTTGGCGCCCCCGGCCTTGTAGCCCTCCCGCACGTCGTCGTGCCCGGCTTCGCGCGCCCAGCGCCGATTGCCGTCGAGCATGATCCCGATGTGCTGCGGCCGCGGGAGCCCGACCAGGGTCGTCGCGAGGCGACGCTCGTAGACCGTCTCCATCGGCTGACGCAAGAACAAGGGCAGAAGCTTCATTCAACTCTTCTTAATGTCGCGGTTTTCCTGACAGCACCTCGAATCGGGGCAGTATAGCGAGGAGCAGGCCGGACGAAGAGTCGGGCCGGTTCAGGGCAGGACGTTGGGGATGAGGTGCGGCGCCTGCTGCGCGAGCGCGGTCCCGATCATGGCACCTGCGTAGTACCCGGCATAGGTCCCCGCGACACCACCGACGATGCCGCCCGCCACCGCGCCGACGGGCACGGCCAGACCACCGGTCGGGACGGCCAGCGGCGTGGCCAGCGCGGTGCCACCGAGCACGCCCAGGGTGGCGCCGGTGAGCCCGCCGATGACCTGTCCGGCGGTGGAGCCGAGGTAGGTGGCGTTCTCGATCGGGCTGGCGATCGGGGCGGCGGTGGCGATGGGATCGGCGGCCGGTGCGTGCGCGGCGGCGACCGGCTGGGCGTGTGGCCCGTCCGCCGGTTCGGCGTACGGCGTGACGACCGAGTGGGCGTGCGCTGCGATGCCCGGCTCGGCGTGGGGCGCGGCTTCGGTCGTGAGCCGCGCGTCGGCCGTGAAGTCGTCAGTGGTGGAGATCAGCTGTGCCACACGGTGTTCGGTGGCGGCGTCGACCGGGACGGGCCGGGTGGAGGGGTGTGCCGCGACCCGATCCTGTTGCGCGGCACCGCCGTACTGCCGCGCGGCCACATCGAACTGCTGGGCGTCGACCGAGGAGTGCGGCCCGGCGGCATACCGCGACTCTTGCGCGGCCGTGATGTCCGGCAGGTCGGCGTCGGTGACCGTCTGCGCGGCCTGCGCCACTCCCGGACCGACGCCGAAGGCGATCGCCGCGGGCAGGGCCACCGCCGCGGGCAGCCCGCGCAGGGCCTTGCGCTGCTTGCTCACCGCGCGATGTCGTCCAGCCATGTCCAGTCCTTCCGCAGTCCGGTCTGTCGCCTGGCTCATCGCCACCCGATCGCCCGGCGCTACCCGGGTGTGATCTGTTTCGCCCCGGCGGTGATCGGCTATGACACTCCGCCACCGTTCCATTCGTCCAAGCCCCGGCCTCACCACCGCTCCTAGCGTGGGCCTATGACGACCTCCACCGACACCGCCCTGCTGACAGTCCTCGACGACTGGCAGATCGCCATCGTCGCCAACGACGCCGACGCCATCGCCACCTTCATGACCGACGACTGGATCATCGTCTCCGAAACCGGCATCACCCCCGCCGCCCGCTTCCTCGCCCTGGTCCGCTCCGGCGCCCTCACCCACTCCGCGATGCAACGCGAAGGCGAACCCCACATCCGCCACCACGGCGACACGGCCCTGCTGACCACCCGCGTCACCAACACCGCCCACTTCCAGGGCCGACGCTTCGACGCCGACGAATGGACCACCGACGTCTTCGTCCGCACCGACAACCACTGGCGCTGCGCCCTCACCCACATCACCACCCGCAAGCCGGACTGAACGGACGCACCCGACATTCTTCGTGACCGACGGAACATGTTGCGAGCACGCTGAATTGGGTGCCGAGGCGTAGGCTCGGACTGCTCGTCACGCACTCCGCGAGCCGAGCGGCACGGGGGTGTGTTGATGGGGCGGAATCTCAGCGAACGGCCGGTGGACGGCGCGGCACCGATCGGGCAGACCCGCTTCGACGGTTGGCCCGTCTTCACCACGATCACGGCCCTGCTGGGGATGATGACCCTGGTGGTCCTGGCAGTGGCGGGATGGGACACCGATGGCTACCGGCTGCTCATCCGCTCGACCGCCAGAACCTCCCTGGTCCTGTTCCTGTCCGCCTTCCTGGCCCTCGCACTGCACACGCTGCGGCCCGCCGAGCCGACACGCTGGCTGGTGCGAAACCGTCGCTACCTGGGCTTGTCCTTCGCCATGTCGCACGGCATCCACCTCGCCGCGATCATCGCCCTCGCCACCACCGACTCGCCCACCTTCTGGACCCTGGCCTCCGCCCTGTCGATCATCGTCGGCGGCTTGGGCTACCTCGCCATCGTGTTCCTCGTCGCGACGTCGTTCGACCGGGTCACCTCCTGGTTCCGCACGGACCGCTGGCACTCCGTCGTCGGCGCGGGCGCCTGGCTCATCTGGTTCCTCTTCGTCTACATCAACGCCAGTCGCATCCCCGGAAACCCCTGGTACGCAATACCTGTCGCGATCCTGATCGGCGCCCTCGTGGTGCGTATCGCCGCACGGCGATCCTCCGGCGACAGGCGCGGTGCGGCCGCGTGAACCACGCCGCGGCTTCGCGTCGCCGGGGGATCTGAGCTGCCCGGAAATCTAGCAGCGCTAGACATGATGACGAACGGGTGTTACCGTTGCTCTAGCTTCTAGCACCGCTAGAATTCGGAGAAGGGAAACCGAAATGCTCATCGTCACCGGCCAGATCGTCGCCGTCGCCGCTGTTCTCGCCAATGCCGTCGTCTACGGCACCGATGTCTGCGGGGCCGTGATCACACGGTCCGTCTATCGCAAGCTCGACGACGCGACCGTCACCCTGAGTGCGGGGTGGGGGCACTACTACGGCGACAAGCGGATGCCGGTGGTCGGTGCGGGTGGCGTGGTCGCCGCGGTGCTCACCGTGGTGATCGCGCTGGTGGCCGGGCAGATCGGCGCGGCGGTGGCGGCGGGGATCGCGGTGGCGGCGCTGCTCACCTGGCTCGCTTTCTATGTGCGCGTGGCCAAGCCGATCAACACCCGGCAGACCGCCGCCGCCCAGAGCGGCATCATCCCACCGGATGCCCGTGCGCTGCAGGACAAGTGGGACAGCATCCTGAAATACCGCGTCGCCCTCCAGTTCATCGCCCTCGCTGGACTCTGCGTCGCGCTCATCCTGTTCTGATCCCCGCCCCGACCTCTCTCCGAGGAGTACCCGACATGACCTTCACCGCCAATGAGCAGCAGTTCCTCGGCGAGGCCGGAATCGGCCGCCTGGCCACGGTGTCGCCCGACGGGATCGTGCAGAACAACCCGACCGACTACCGGGTCAACGCCGACGGCACCGTCGACATCGGCGGCATGCGGATGCGTGCCAGCCTGAAGTTCCGCAATGTCGCAGCGGGCAGCCGGGTCTCGTTCGTCATCGACCAGCAGGTCTCCCTGGACCCCTACGTGATCCGCGGCATCGAGATCCGCGGCACCGCCGAGACCCTCGACGACGAAGAACCCCCGTTCCCACCGCAGGAACGCACGATCATCCGCATCCACCCCGAACGCATCATCTCCTGGGGCATCGACGGCGGCTCCTTCGACTTCACCGGCCGCGCCGCGGGGTAACCGCGCGATCGCCCCCATCGGAGCATCACGGCCGAGGGCGCCGGGCTCAGCCGGGGGCCCGGTGCGGTGTCGCCGCGCTCCGCAGGACTCCCGATGCGCGACACATGTGGTCGCTGGTTGATTGCTGATGACAGTTTCGGTCTCTGTTCGATGTCAGGTCGACCGCTCGACCATGTCTGTGAATTACCGTCTACTTACCGGTTTCGGATGCGTTGATCAGCACGGATGCGGAAGGGGTCGGAGATGGACGAAGTGGGATCGTTTCATTCGCCAGGGAGATGCCAGCATGCCGTTCGGGTGCGGTCACGGCGGCCTCTGGGCGTGGTGGAGCTGGTGACCGGAGCGATGCTGCTCACCGCGGCCGGTGCCGGGATGCTCGGCCCGCTGACCGCCGCGATCCTGATCCAGCGCAGTGGCGCCACCGAGGACGGCACCGCCGTCGGCGCTTCGCTGACGCTGGCGATCCTCGCCGTGGCGGTGACCCTCGCTGTCGCCGCGGCACTGTTCGTCGTCGCGTGGCAGCGTAGTCGCGGCACGCCGAGCCCGGCGGACGCGGAGCTGTCGCCGCATGTCTCCGCGGAGGAAGTCGCTGTCTCGCCCAGGAGTCCTCGTTCGGCCCTGCTGACGCGGGTGGGATACCCGGCGGGTGTGGCGAGGCCGGCCGTCGTGCGGGTATCGCGATGACCGATTCTCAACACGGGCGACCAGTGCCGGACCGGGTCGCGACAGCGGCGGGGTTTGTCGGTGCCACTCGGTAATCTGCCCGCGACGAGAGGACGTGCGGGCACGCATGGGGGCCAAAGAGAATTGGATCGCGGTGCGGGGGAAGTCCGCCGAGCTGGTCTTCGCGGAGATGGGACTGCGGCCCACCGGGGAACGCTCGGAGTTTCCTGACGTCGGAACCTGCTCGGCGGCAATGCTGCCGGGCGGGTGGTTGCTCATCGCGCAGGGACACGACAGTCAGGAACTCTTGGCGGCAACCGATCTCCCGCGGCTCTCGCGCGGGTGTGACCTGGTCACGTGTTCGCTGCTCGAGAATGTCGCGTGGAGCAAAGCCACCGGATGGTCGGACGGCCGCCAGACCTGGTCGATCACCTACCATCCCGAATCGACCGGCGCGATGGCCGAGGGCGAAGGCGACCTTCCCCCGGGCTTCCCGGCGATCTGCGAACGCCTGTGGCCGACCGGAGACTTCTGGCAGATCCCGGTGGACATGGCCGAGGAACTCACCGGCTATCTGTACTGCCGGATGGCGGAAACAGACAGTGACGAGCCAGCTTTCGAAGGTCTCGTCCCTGACGGCACGTCACCCGATTTCGGCGATGCCGTGGACGTGGTGGCAGCGGGGTTGGGCGCGGCCGGGTTCACACGCGTCTCACCGCCGGACGGCGCCGGGCCGACCGATTTCGCCGCCGACACCGCGATCCCCGGAGTGCGCGCGTACGTGGTCGCGGACCGGCCGTTCCACGACTACGGCCGGATACTGGTGGACGGTGACCTCGAACTGGTCGCTCCGGAGGTCGGACAGGTACTGGCCACCATGCCTGCCGAAGTGTGGGGCGGCTCCCCGGCGCCTGACGCACTTCAGGGCCGTCTCGACACCGTGCGCCTGGCGCTTTTCGACACCACCACATGGGCCGATGGTGGCGGCTTCGAGCCCGCCGCCTTCGTCACCACGGCAACCGGCGACGCGGCCGTGGAATGGCTGCGCACCCGAGCGGACCCGGCCCGACTCACCGCCCGAGCGCGTCACCGAGGCACCGCCGACCTCTTACGCGCGGTCGTCGTGCTGGACCTGCTGAACGGCCGCACCGAGCAAGCGCGCGCGTCGATGCGCTGGTACCGATGGCGCGGATGGCTCCGCTTCTCCGACACCCGCGCCCAGTTCAAGGCTTTCGACCGCGCCCTGCGACAACGTTTCCCCGACCACGCAGCCCGTCGGTGAGCTGCTGCCAAGGGACCGGCTCCGTCATTCGGGATCGGGTGCCCAGCCGAGCCGGTGGAGACGTTCCATCGCGACGTCGAGCACGCCACGGCCCGGCGAACCCTCCCGCCACCACACCGACCACATGACGTCGATCGACAGCGAAATGGTCGTGTAGTGGCCTTCGTCGTCGGTGATGCCGGATACCAGCCCGTCCCGCACGGCGACGACCGAGATCGGCGTCCGGAATCCGGGGTCGGGTTTGCCGACCCATGCTCCTCCGTCTCGCCGTTGCACAGAAACGCGCAGGTCGCGACAGTTGTTGTCGAAGTCGTCGACGATGAACGCATCGCCGGTCGGTGCCAAGGAGCCGGGCAGCCGGGCGAGCGTGTCGTGGACGTGGATCTCGCTCCAGCCGGACCATCGGCGCGTGGACCCCTCGTCGAATTCCGTCAGCTGATCGTCGACCATCGTCGTCATGGTCGACGCGTCGACGGTCTCGACCTCGATGACCACCGCGTCCGCGCAGATCGGCTCCGGTTCCCTGTCCGGTGTGTTCAGGTACCAGTAGTCGTTGTTCTCCGGTCTGCTGGTGATCCACGCGCCATCGTCATCGTGTGTCACGCACCGGAACATCCCGAACTCCAGCGGAAGGAACAGATCGCGCGACAACTCCAGGATCGCGTCCACCGCATACCGCGCCGCGTCCCGCTCGCGCTCCACCGGAAGGACATGCGGCTCGCGCGGCCACTCGAGCTCGCGATAGACCCGAGGCGGCCCGAAGGGCGATTTGTAGATGTGATGTCCGGAGTTGTCGACCTGCACCGGATCAGCCTGCCGCGCAAGCGGTTCCCGCGGCAACGGAGTTGCCGAGGCTACAACGAGAATCAGCTGTCCAGCAAGCCGGTTCTGCGGATCGCCGCCAGGGGATACGGGGTCTGTCTGCTCTCGAAACGGAACTCGCGGTAGTAGTCGGTCATCACCGCGGCGATCGGGGCGTGGCGGAGGAGGATCGCGGCGATCGGCGCCGGAATCCCGGACGGCGGTTCCCCTCGGGCGCAGGCGCGCACGAACGCGACGCGCTCGTCGCGCCCGTACCCGTACAGCGCGGTGGCGAGCCACTGGACCAGGTGGGTGCGGGTGTAGGCGTGGTCGTAGGACCGGTGTGCCGCGAAGAAGTCGGACTCCTGCTTCGACAGGTCGAACCCGGAGGAGATCGCGAGTCCGTAATCGGTGAAGAACAGGCGCTCACCGTCGGTGAGAATGTTCTGGAAGTGGGCGTCGAAATGCAGCAACCCGCGGGCGTTCATGAACGAGACTCCGGCCTGGAGCTCCCTTTCCACCATCGCGCACGCCCGCGCGGCCGTCTCTCCACCGGCCTTCACCCGGGTGTCCAGCCAGTCGTGCAGGTTCTGCGGGATGTACTCGAGGAACAGAGCGATACACGCCGAGGAGTCCCGGATCGCCTCGAGCCGGTGACGCACCTCTGCGCCGTCACCCCAATAGGCGACGACGTTGTCCACGTCGGCCAGTTCCTCGGGCAGCATCGGCCCGGCGTGCGGCAACATCCGCCAGTGATACATCAGGGGAAAGCCCGCATGATCCTGCGCGAGAACCCAATTCGTCGTCATGGTGTGCACGGCCAGTTCCCGCCATGCTCCCCACCCCGGGCTGCCGGGGATTCCGAGACCGAAGTGCAAGAAGCTAGGGAGGCCGAAGAGATTCGCGGTGGACCCGATGTTGTCCGGCTGCCGCTCCAGATCGGTCAGCGGCAGCCGCTTGACGAAGACCGGGGTTCGGTCGACCTCCAGCAGTTCCGAAGTCCCGCCGATCCCGGAACCCCATGGCGTCGCGGTCTCGAGCAGGTCGCCCAGTTCGCGGTCACTGCACCGCGCCAGTGTGGACGAGACGGCACTGTAGGTAGCCGAGCGCGCACCAGCCGACATGTCGAATCCCGGGTCCGCCGCTGTCAACTGTGCTCGTCCCACTCCAGACCCAGTCGAAATGCTTGGAGATCCGCGGTGGTGGGTGACATCCAAGCGCGGAAACGCAATTGACGGCCCGGCTGGGTGACGCCCCCGGCGCGCACCGCCGCCTTGGTGTCGGCGGCGATCTCGAGCCCGGAGTTCCGGGCGTGGGGATACATCCGGGCGCGTAGTTCGCCGTCCTCCCGGATCTCCAGACGGTGTGCGGCGTAGGCGCAGAACCAGCCCTGCACGAGCCAGTCCGGGCGATCGGGGATGGTCAGCTGCCAAATGACATACGTCGCATGTGGATACAGCAGGGGAAGGTCCCAGTTCAAGGAGTCGAACAGGGCATCGAGTTCCGATTCGAACCGGGCGAGATCGGTGGTCGTCGGCTCCTTGGCGCCGATGACTCCGACGTCGTAGCGGCGCGACTCGTCCGGCCACGCCAGCCAGCGGCAGTACGGCTCCCACGTTCCCTGCCATGACGCCGTGTGGTCGGCTTCGTCACGGGCCGCCGTCGGCTCGATGGTCACCTGCACCGAGCTCGGGTCGAGCCTGCGATACAGGATGAAGGTTCTCCCGTCGCGACGCCAGATGGCCCTGGCCTCCGGGCCACCCACCAGGTCCGGGGCGCCGAGTAACTCGACGCAAGCGCTGAGAGCGCCGATGAACATCGAGTCCCGCTGCTCGTGCGGACAGGTGAAAGTCAGTTCCAGACTTCGGAACTCGCCGAATCCGAACTTCTCGTCGGCGCTGTCAGCCTTGATGGCGGTGAGTCGCGCATCGGCGGCCTCCGCCAGGAGATCTCCGGAATCCGTGACGGTGGGCGACCCGACGGCGGTCATCGGCTTTTCCATGTCGGCCCGCGACCAACGGCCGAAGTCCGCTCGGAGCAGCGCGGGAAGGATGTCGGCGAGCGATCCGAGGTCCACGGGTCGGCCCCAATTGTCCGCCCACCACGCGGCGAGCTCTCGCTCGGCCGACTCGTGTTCTGCCCCAACCGGATTCGCTAGCTCGCTCACGGGCTGCAGCCTACCGGTCCCGATCAGACGACTTTCCGCTTCGACCGAGTTCGGTCAGCCCTCGGCGCGAGGGGGTCGATACGTGTTGCCGTGCAACACATCTGCGCGACCGTCCCGGTCTACTCAGCCGAGGGGTGAGGTGTGGGCCAGGTCCTGCGCGGCTGATAATCTCCGGTCGGCCCGCGACCGGCGGGAGTGTGTGAGGGGGATGCCCGATGCGGGCTGTGTACTGGCTGCTGTTCGGTGTGGCGATCGCGATCGGCGGCATTTCGAACGGATTCGACAAACTGACCGAGACCTCTGTGTCGTGCGGCCACGAGCAGATGAGCCGCGGCGACCGCTGCCAGGAGATCGGCTCGTCGGTGCAGGTGCGCAGCTACGCCGAGCAGCGATCGGCCAATCGGGAAGAAGGTCTGGTCTCGCTGGTCGTCGGCTTCGTCGCGGCGGTGGGATGCCTGATTTTCCTGGTCATCGTGATCAGCCAGTACCTCGAGTCCCGTCGCAGGACCTGACACGATCCGCTCGGCGAGGGACGCCTGATCCGCGAGACAACCGTGGACGTGCCCCCACCCGCGGTGGGAAGCTCGAAGGAGTGGATCCCTAGACCCGAGGGAGCGTGCGACATGGTGGAGCGGACGAACGGGGCGCGGCGACCGGAGAGCATCCGGAATGTGGCGCTGGTCGGCAGCAGCGGCGCGGGGAAGACGACGCTGGTCGAGGCGCTGGCGTTGGCGACCGGGACGGTGAACCGGGCAGGCCGGGTGGAGGACGGGACGTCGCTGTCGGACTACGACGAGGTCGAACGGCACCAGCACCGGTCCGTGCAGGTGTCGGTGGTGCCGGTGCTGTGGGGCGGGGTGAAGATCAATCTGATCGATACGCCGGGATGCCCGGATTTCGTCGGCGAACTGCGGGCCGGGCTGCGGGCGGCGGACGCGGCACTGTTCCTGGTCTCGGCGGCCGACGGTGTCGAGGGTGTGGCGGGGGCGACGCGGGAACTGTGGGCCGAATGCGCGCGGGTGGGGATGCCGCGAGCGATCGTGATGACACACCTGGACACGGCCAGGGCCGAGTACGCAGACCTGGTCCAGACCTGTCAGGCGCTGCTGACCGACGCGGCGGGCGACACCGTGGTGCCCCTGCACCTGCGGGTCTACGGACCGAAGAGCGCCGACGGGCACCGGCCCGCGATCGGACTGCTGGAACTGCTCGAGCGCCGGGTCGCCGACTATCGCAGCGGCAAACGCGAGCGCACGGAACCGTCGGCCGAACAGCTCACCGAGCTCGACCCGGCCCGCGATCGGTTGATCGAGGCGATCATCGCCGAGAGCGAAGACGAGACGCTGATGGACCGGTACCTCGACGGCGAACCCGTCGAACTCGACACCCTGGTCGATGACCTGGAACGCGCCGTGGCGCGCGGCAGCTTCCATCCGGTGCTGTTCGCGGCCCCGGCGCCCGAGGACGCCGAACAGGGCCTCGGCACGCTCGAACTGCTGGAACTGATCACGGGCGGGTTCCCGACACCGCTCGAACACCCGGTCGCGGCCGTGTCGCGCGGCAACGGCGCCACACCCACCGCACTGCGCTGCGATCCGGCGGGCGAACTCGCCGCGGAGGTCATCCGGACCTCGTCGGACCAGTACGTGGGCCGGATATCGCTGGTGCGGGTGTTCTCCGGCACCCTGCACAGCGAGGACACCGTCCACGTCTGCGGACGCGAACACGATGCCGACGACCGGGTCGGCGGAGTCAGCGCACCGTTGGGCAAACAGCAGCGGACCCTGAGCGAGGCCGTCGCCGGCGATATCGCGTTCGTGAGCAAACTCGGCCACGCCGAAACCGGCGACACACTGTCGAGCACCGGGCAGCCCCTGCTGATCGAGCCGTGGCAACTGCCGGAACCGTTACTGCCGGTGGCCATCCGGGCGCAGGGGAAGGCCGACGAGGACAAGCTCTCGCAGAGCCTGACCCGGCTCGTCGCCGAGGACCCGACACTGCGGCTGGAGAACAACGAGCACACCCATCAACTGGTGCTGTGGTGTCTGGGGGAGGCGCACCGGGAGGTCGCGCTGGAACGGTTGCGCGGGCGGTTCGGGGTGCGCGTGGACGTGGAACCGTTCCGGGTGGCATTGCGGGAGACCCTGGCCGCGCCGGCCGAGGGCAACGGCAGGCTGGTCAAGCAGTCCGGCGGGCACGGGCAGTACGCGGTGTGCCGGGTCCAGGTGGAACCGCTGCCGCAGGGGACAGGTTTCGAGTTCGTCGACCGGGTGGTCGGTGGCGTGGTGCCGCGCCAGTTCATCGGATCGGTGGAGAAGGGGGCCAGGGCGCAGGCCGCGCGCGGGGTCACGCCCGGGTATCCGCTGGTGGATGTGCGGGTGACCCTGCTGGAGGGAAAAGCGCACTCGGTGGACTCCTCCGACGCCGCCTTCCAGACCGCGGGTGCCCTCGCCCTGCGCGACGCGGCCGACACGGCGGGCACCCGGCTGCTCGAACCGGTCGCCGCGGTGCGAGTCACCGTGCCCGACGAGCACCTGGGCGCCGTCCTGGGCGACCTGTCCACCCGGCGCGGCCGTATCCTCGGCACCGAACCGGCCGAGACCGGCCGCACCCACATTCGCGCCGAGGTCCCCGAACTCGAACTGAGCGGGTATGTCGTCGACCTGAGGTCACTCACCCACGGCGCGGGATCGTTCACCCGCGAGTACCTGCGCCACGAGCCGATGCCTGCCGCCGCCGCGCAACGGGCACGCAAGGAAGGCGCCGAGGCCCCCGCCTGAATCGCCGGGCGACAGCGACAGTGGCTACGATCCCCGGGTGAACACGGATGTGCAGGTGATTCCCGGCCGAATGAGCGAAGTACCGACGGCGGACGCGACCGGCATGGACCGGCGGGCATTCGGCGAATTCGTCGGGCCGCAAGGCGAACTGGCGTCCTACGCGCTGGGCTGGACCACCGGCTCCGATCCGCACGCCGGCCGCATCACCATCGGCATCGGCGCGGGCAACCCCGGCGGCGCGACCTTCCACGCCGTGGTCTTCCCCCACCAGGGCTCCCACGCCTACGCCCTCGTCGACGACCCCTTCGAGCAGGTGCCACAGGGCGGCCCGGACCTGACCGCCGCACAGGCACGCGCGCACGAAGACCTGCCGTTCATCTGGTGGGTAGTCGACCGGGTGATGGAACGGGACACCCGCGCCTGGTGGATGCGCCACTGGGTCGTCGGCACCCAGTCCGTCCAGACCTCCCAGGTCTTCGAACAACAGGAACCGATCCTGCACGTCGCCCACGACGAGGCCGGCTCCTGGCACCTGACCGGCCCATCCGACCCCGGCCCCGACGCCAAGACCGGCCACCTGTGGCACGCCATCGACGAAGACCCGACCCTCCAGTCCGTCCTGGACCTCCCCGCAGGCACCTGCGCCACCCGCGAAGCACCCACACGGACGTGGACCACGACCTCCTAGAAACGGTCGGGGCGGGTATGTGGCGTACGTCCTCGCGGGGCCGCTCGAATTCACCTACCGTGTGTGGCAGCTGCGCACTGCGCCGCCACTGACTCGGGGGCAGTCGACATGCTGACGACCGAAAGGAGCTTTTCCAGCGCGCGGTGCACGTGGTCCTGCACATCGGCTGGGTGGGCGACGTCGGCGGTGGATACCACGGGCAGATGGCGGTGCTGGTCAAGCCCAACGGTCTGGTCGGCAAAGTGTATCTGCGTTTCATCGACCCGTTCCGGCGGCTGTTCGTTCTGCCGTCGCTGATCCGCACCATCGGCAAGCAATGGCAGATCACCACCACCTGAACTTCGCGACAATTCGGCCCCGGCGCCGATCGAGTATCGCGTCGGGGTACCGGCCGGCGATCAGGAGTCGTTGCGGCGGTAGACCGTTGGCTTCCCTCGGCCACCCTCTTGTTCGATGAGGTCGGCAGTCCGCAGGCTGTCAGCCGTGCGCAAATGTCACTACGCGACAGTTGTATTTGCGGACGCTCTGGTTACATTTACGGTGTCCGACCCATGGGATCCGGTGGTTCCGGGCGACTCACGACTGCGCAATGGGGACCTGGGTTGAGAGGCAACCGCGCCCCGGTGCCATCGAATTGTGTCGGTGGCACCGGGGCGCGGAACGGTGAATCAGCCCAGGTCGGGGTGGCCGACCCATTCGACGATCGTCCAGCCCTTCTGCGGGTTGCCCTCGAGGACGACGCGGCCGCCGTTGCGCATCGGGTCGGTGCCGAGCTTGTTCTTGTCGGCGTTGTCGGCATTCATCATCGACCAGAACATGATGGTGCCGCCGTGCGAGAAGATCACCGGGTTGACGCAGCCACTGCGTTGCACATCGAGCAGCGCCTGATCGACGCGCCCGTCGAACTCGTTGCCGTCGATGGAGCCCGGAATCCGGGCGTTCAGGTCGCCGGAGAGCCACTTGATCGGCGCCTGCAGGTACCCGGACAGCGCGTCGGCCTCCGGGGTGCCCTCGTACTCGCCCGCCTCGATCTCCCGGAAACCGGGCTCAATGCCGAGGCTCAGGTCCTGCTCGGCGACGGTCGGTGCCGCAGTCTGCTCGGTACGCACCATATTGGACGCGAAGGCGCAGTCGTAATTCTTGCCGGCCAGCTGAACGGCCAGATTGTCGGCCTGGGTCCGGCCGCGTGCGGAAAGGTCGGGTCCGGGCACCTTGGTGTCGATCAGGCCGGAAGTATTACCGAGGGACTCGGCATGGCGCACCAGGGTGATGACCATGTCGCCGCCGCCGGAGCTTCCGAAGTCGATATCGGCGGACGCGACGCCGGTGGTAGCGGTGGTGGCCGCAGCCGCCATGACTGCAATGGACATTCGACCGAATCGAATACGGGGCTTCCCATTCATCGGGATCTTTCGCGCCATGGACCGCGCACGGTCGGCATCATCGGCGAGCACCAACTAGCACGACGGCTTGCACAAGGCACTCGGCCTTACGGTGCGTCCAGCCGATCTCGGGCCAGCACGGCCACTTGGCTTTTCGCGGGTGCGCGCTTGCTCGGTGGTGGCCGACGGCCGTAATACTTGTCGGGATGAGGTGGATTCGTGACTTCTACGCAGAGGAGGGCATCTGGCTCCTGATCGAACTCGATGACGATGGCCGTCCGAACCGGCACATCGATCTGTGCGGTGCTGACGGTGAGCCGGTCACGGCCGCGTCGCTGGCGGAGGTGACATATGCACGAGACCACTGGGGACTCGCTGCGGTTCAGGTGTACGAACGCAAATACGGTGTGCTCGCGGAGGGCAGCGCTGACGATTGGGATGTCGAGGCCAGTGCCCTCGAGCAAATAACGGCCGAGGAATTCGAAACGGCCTGGATGATGGCTCGTCAAACGATCGAGCACCGGTTTCCTGCAGATAGCTGAGCGGATCCGCTGGGCGACAGCCCGCTCGGTCATCGGCAGGTGCGGACGTTCGAGACCGCCCGCCGAGCGGCACTGGCCTGCGTTCCACGATCTGCCGTGGCCGGCTCTAGTCGTCGGGCATTCCGAAATGGCGAGCGATTGCAAGTAGACGCTGCTCCGGTACATCCGGTGCAACCCAATTGTGCCTCTTTACATGGTTGATGAAGTCCGTCGGCGGCGCGGCGCGACGATACTCGACATAGGCACGAACGGATCTTCGATGATCCCTGTTGCTGCGACGATGCACTCAGCCGACCGCAGGTAACCGAGCAGCAGCCTGGCCTCACCCTCTGACAGTGTGTCCGGTGCGGCCTCGAAACCATCCTGCGTCATCGCAGCCATCGTCGGATCGGTAGGGCGCAGAGACTCTTGGCATTTCGTCCTCGATTTTCGCGAGCTCAGCCGGGTTGTCGCCCCGGCAGAACATCAGTAGATCAGCCCTCCTGCCCACGCTGGCATGGGCATGAGCGTGCATCAAGTCCGTGCAGTACGGCTGGGCGGCGTTGCCGACTACGCCGATTCCGGTGGCGATGCAGAGCTCGGTCCGGAAGAAGACGTGCGCACGGCTCACGCACGTCTTCCAGCAATATGTGATCGAGCACGATCGAATACATATCGCGAAACGCAGTGCGCACCGCTCATATACGAGCTGCTGCGTCGGTTCTGTGGCGCCTTTCCTCAGGGCCGGGGGAGGGCTCCCGATGCTCGGATCGGTACTCGGTTCCGCCATCCAGGCGCTGATTTGTCTGCTGGTCCCGACGGCGACGGGCGGATCCCCGCCGCTCGTCGTGCTCAGGTGAGCGCTGCCATTCGCGGGCTGTGATCTCTGGTATCGAGAACTACGACCCTCGCGCCACTGGTGTCCTTGATACCCCATGGGGTATGAAAATTACCCCCAGGGGTATATAGTGGGTCGCCGGTCCGCGGTTTCAGCCGTCCAAAGGGGCGGCTCCGCGTGAACCCCGGTGGTGAACTGCGCCCGTTTGAATACCCCCACCCGTATAAGGAGACCTCCGAAATGACCAGCAAGGACGCTGTCGCCGACGATCGGTTGGCGGTGATGACAGGGCAGAAGCCAGCAGGCGGCCCGCCCATAGGGGGCGGCGTGCTGGCGCGCATAGGCGCGACCATGGCCACCCATGCGAAGTGGGTTTTCGGGATGTGGCTGATCGCGCTGATCGCGCTCGGAGCTGCGGCCCCGAGCGTCTTCAGCTCGTTGGCCGGCGCCGGTTGGCAGGCCAACGGCTCGGAATCGGTGCAGGTCCGCGAGTTGGCTCAGCAGCATTTCGGCGGGAACTCCTCCGCCGCGGTGCAGGTCGTTGTGCATTCGGACACCCTCACCGTCACGGATCCGCAGGTTCGGGAAGTGCTCACCGACGTCACCGCGGTGTTCGCCGACGACCCGCGATTCGGCGAAGTCATCGCACCCCAACCCGGCATGTCGATCAGCCCCGAAGGACACACCGGCATCCTGATCGCCGGGGCGAACGCGAGCACCGACGACATGGTCAAGGCCGTCGACGAACTCAAGGGCGAACTGGGCGCACTGTCCACCGCCGACATCGAGGTCTATCCCACCGGTGCATCGGCGCTGTGGAGTGACTTCAACAAGGCCAACCACGACGCGATGATCCAGGCCGAGATGCTTTCCTGGCCGGTCACTCTCGCGATCATGGTGCTGGCGTTCGGCTCCCTCGTCGCCGCGGGACTGCCGTTGCTGCTCACCCTCGCCGGTCTGGTCGCGTCGGCAGGTGGCCTGGTGCTGCTCAACTCCGTCACGCCGATCTCGGTGTGGGCCATGAACTTTGCGATGATGTTCGCCCTCGCTCTCGGCATCGACTACGCCCTGTTCATCGTCGCGCGGTTCCGGGACGCGCTGGGCAAGACCGGAGACGCCCGCGCCGCCGTCGCCGAGGCCATGGATACCGCAGGTAAGGCTGTCGTCCTGTCGGGTCTGACCGTGCTCGTGTCCTTGTCCGCGGTGCTGCTGGTCCCTGCCCCCGCCGTGCGGACCATGGCCGTCGGCATCATGCTCGCGGTCACGTTCGTTCTCGCCGCCACCTTGACCCTGCTGCCCGCCGTGCTCGGCAAGCTCGGGCGGAAGGTCAACGCCGGCGCGCTCCCGATCGCCAAGCGACAGCAGCATCGATCCCCGCTGTTCGAGGCATGGGGCCACCTGCTGCACAAGCATCCGTGGCCGTTCGCCATCGGATCGTTGCTGGTGCTGATCGCGCTGTCGATCCCCGTGCTGGGGCTCAAGGTCGCGATGCCCTCGATCGAGGTCGTGCCCAGCGACGCCCCGGTCCGCCAGGGCTACGAACTGGTCCAGGCGCAGATGGGCGAGGGTGCGCCGGGCATGCTCCAGATCGTCGCCCCCACCGCCGAGGCCG